>NZ_JBVHVT010000006.1:51348-155336 GCF_055564695.1 Streptomyces sp. NPDC029014 | reverse complement strand
ATGTTGGGGGCCAACCCCGCTTTGTGGGGCCTGTTGCCCCCCCTGCCCCCTCCCCCCTTTTCGGGGGTTTGGGTTGGTTCTTTCCCCCCCCCCCCCCCCCCACCGCCCCTTGTCGACAACGACAGGTCTGCCAGGCCGAACCCCTTCGCCGTGGAGTCGTTGAGGCGGGCCGGCGAGGGGCTGCCCCGACCGGACCGGACCCGCGTGATCGTCGTCGCCAACCAGAAGGGCGGCGTCGGCAAGACCACGACGACTGTGAACCTGGCTGCTTCCCTGGCGCTCCACGGGGCACGGGTCCTGGTCATCGACCTCGACCCGCAGGGGAACGCGTCCACCGCGCTCGGCATCGACCACCACGCGGACGTCCCCTCGATCTACGACGTACTGGTCGACAGCAGGCCGCTGCTGGAGGTGGTCCAGCCGGTGGTGGACGTGGAGGGCCTCTTCTGCGCCCCGGCCACCATCGACCTGGCAGGCGCGGAGATCGAGCTGGTCTCGCTGGTCGCGCGTGAGAGCCGCCTGCAACGTGCCATCCAGGCGTACGAGCAGCCGCTGGACTACATCCTCATCGACTGCCCGCCCTCGCTGGGTTTGCTGACGGTGAATGCGATGGTCGCGGGTGCCGAGGTGCTGATCCCGATCCAGTGCGAGTACTACGCCCTGGAGGGCCTGGGCCAGCTCCTGCGCAATGTGGACCTGGTGCGGGCCCACCTCAACCCGACGCTGCACGTCTCCACCATCCTGCTGACGATGTACGACGGCCGGACCCGGCTGGCCTCCCAGGTGGCGGAGGAGGTTCGTACCCACTTCGGCAGCGAGGTGCTGCGGACGAGCATCCCGCGGTCGGTGCGTATCTCCGAGGCTCCGAGCTATGGGCAGACGGTGCTCACCTACGACCCGAGTTCCAGCGGTTCCCTCTCCTACATGGAGGCGGCGCGTGAGATCGCGCTGCGCGGGGCCGGCATCCAGTACGACGCCCGGAACGCCCATATGGGTGCGGGCCTGAACAACACGCAGAGTGTGGCGGAGGGGATCCAGTGAGCGAGCGACGAAGGGGTCTGGGCCGGGGGCTCGGTGCGCTGATCCCCCAAGCCCCCCAGGAGAAGACGCCCGCCGTGATCGGTGCGGGCTCCACCTCGCCGGCGGCGATGCCCACGCTCACCTCGGAACGCGGGATCGCAGCGGCGAAGCTGGCCACACTTGCCCAAGCCGATGTTTCACGTGAAACATCGGCTCCGGTCGAGCCGGACCATGCGCCCGAGGCGGCGGAGCCCGCAGCGGAAAGCGTGGCGGGGGCGACCTTCGCAGAGCTCCCGACCGACGCGATCACACCTAACCCTCGGCAGCCCCGCGAGGTGTTCGACGGCGACGCGCTGGCGGAGCTGGTGACCTCCATCCGGGAGGTGGGCCTCCTTCAGCCGGTGGTGGTGCGGCAGTCCGGTCCGGACCGCTACGAACTGGTCATGGGCGAGCGCCGCTGGCGTGCGTGCAAGGAGCTCGGTCTGGAGCTCATTCCGGCGATCATCCGGGCGACGGACGAAGACAAGCTTCTCCTCGACGCGCTGCTGGAGAACCTTCACCGGGCCCAGCTCAACCCGCTGGAAGAGGCCGCCGCGTACGACCAGCTGCTGAAGGACTTCGACTGCACGCATGACCAGCTCGCGGACCGGATCGGGCGCTCCCGTCCCCAGGTGACGAACACGCTGCGGCTGCTCAAGCTGGCGCCGACGGTGCAGCGACGTGTGGCGGCGGGTGTCCTGCTGGCCGGTCACGCGCGTGCCCTCCTTCCCGTGGAGGACTCCGAGGCGCAGGAACAGCTGGCGGCGCGCATCGTGGCCGAAGGCCTGTCGGTGCGCTCGGTCGAGGAGATCGTCTCCCTGATGGGCTCCGAGCCCGAGAGCCCTGCGAAGCCGAAGGGTCCGAGGGCAGGAGCCCGGGTCTCCCCGGCGCTGAGTGATCTCGCGACGCGGCTGTCGGACCGCTTCGACACCCGGGTGAAGGTGGATCTGGGCCAGAAGAAGGGCAAGATCACGGTCGAGTTCGCCTCGATGGAGGACCTGGAGCGGATCCTGGCGACTCTGGCGCCGGGTGAGGGCCGGGTACTGGAGCAGCGACCGTCCGGGGAGTGAGTCCCCTGCCGCCGAGGGGCGGGTCGTACCGGTGGGCGCCGGTGCGACCCGCCCCTTTGCCTTGTTGCGGTTTCTCCTGATTCGGACCGTGGATACGATGCGCTCATGGGGCGTCGGTTGGTACCACTCACACTGGACAACCTCCAGGACCTGCCTCTGCGTTGCCGGTCCTGTGTGTTCTGGGAGCTCGATCCCGTCAGCGGTGAGGCCGCGACCAAGGCGGGGACTCCGGCCTTGGAGAAGGAGGCGTGGATCTCCGCCGTCCTGCTGGAGTGGGGATCGTGCGGCCGGGTGGTCTACGTGGACGAGGTTCCCGTGGGGTTCGTCCTGTACGCGCCGCCGGCCTACGTGCCCCGATCCACGGCCTTCCCGACGAGCCCGGTGTCCCCGGACGCGGTCCAGCTGATCACTGCATGGATCATGCCGGGGTATCAGGGGCAGGGCCTCGGGCGGGTGATGGTCCAGACGGTGGCCAAAGACCTGCTGCGGCGGGGCTTCCGGGCGATCGAGGCATTCGGCGACGCGCACTGGGAAGCGCCCGCGTGCCTGCTGCCGGCGGACCACCTGCTCGCGGTGGGCTTCAAGACGGTGCGTCCCCATCCGGTGCATCCGCGGTTGAGGTTGGAGCTGCGCTCGACGCTGTCGTGGAAGGAAGACGTGGAGCTGGCGCTGGACCGGCTGTTGGGCGCGGCCCGGAAGGAGCCGGCCCTGCGCCCCTTGTAAGGGGACCGAAACGCGGAACGGGGCCGCCCCTTGTCAGGGGCGGCCCCGTTTCACGTGAAACATTGCCGTCAGACGGCCTTGGCCTCGATGAAGGTGTCGAGGTCACGCAGGATGGCGGCCTTCGGCTTGGCGCCGACGATGGTCTTCACGACCTCGCCGCCCTGGTAGACGTTCAGGGTCGGGATCGACATGACGCCGTACTTCGCGGCCGTGGCCGGGTTCTGGTCGATGTTGAGCTTGACGATCTCGATCTGGTCGCCGTACTCGGCAGCGATGGCCTCCAGGGACGGGGCGATCTGGCGGCACGGGCCGCACCACTCGGCCCAGAAGTCCACCAGGACGGGCTTGTCGCTCCGGAGGACCTCGGCGTCGAAGTCGGCGTCGGTCACGTTCTTGAGGGTGCCGGCCACAGCGGCCTCCTAATTCTTCCTGCGGGGTGTTGAGGTGGGGGGTGTTTGGGGGTCAGACCGCCGCGTGCGCCTTCTCGGCGTCCGAAAGGGCGGCGAGGAAGCGCTCGGCGTCGAGGGCCGCGGCGCAGCCCGTGCCGGCCGCGGTGATGGCCTGACGGTACGTGTGGTCCACGACGTCGCCGGCGCCGAACACGCCGGTCACGTTGGTGCGCGTGGAGGGGGCGTCGACCTTGAGGTAGCCCTCCTCGTCGAGCTCCAGCTGGTCCTTGAACAGTTCGGTGCGCGGGTCGTGGCCGACGGCGATGAACAGGCCGGTCACGGGAAGCTCGGAGAGCTCACCGGTCTTGGTGTTGCGCAGCGTGAGGTGGGAGAGCTTCTGGTCGCCGTGGATCGCGGAGACCTCGCTGTCCCAGGCGAACTTGATCTTCGGGTCGGCGAAGGCCCGGTCCTGCATGGCCTTGGAAGCGCGCAGGGCGTCGCGGCGGTGAACGACCGTGACGGACTTGGCGAACCGGGAGAGGAAGGTGGCCTCCTCGATCGCGGTGTCGCCACCACCGACTACGGCGATGTCCTGGTCCTTGAAGAAGAACCCGTCACAGGTGGCGCACCAGGACACACCACGGCCGGAGAGGGCGTCCTCGTTGGGCAGACCGAGCTTGCGGTGCTGGGAGCCGGTGGCCACGATCACGGCCTTGGCGCGGTGCACGGTGCCGGCGGTGTCGGTGACCGTCTTGATCTCACCGGTGAGGTCCACGGACACGATGTCGTCCGGAACGAGCTCCGCGCCGAAGCGCTCGGCCTGGCCGCGCATGTTGTCCATCAGGTCCGGCCCCATGATGCCGTCCTGGAAGCCGGGGAAGTTCTCGACCTCGGTGGTGTTCATCAGCGCGCCACCGGCGGTGACGGCGCCTTCGAAGACCAGCGGCTTGAGCGAGGCACGTGCGGTGTACAGGGCCGCGGTGTAACCGGCGGGCCCGGAACCGATGATGATCACGTTTCGTACGTCGCTCACGGGTCTCTTCCTCGTCTCTGTGGACTGCGCGCTGCGGGCCCTGGTAGGCCGGTGTGGAGCCTCACCCCACCCAACGGATCCTACGGCGCGCGCATTCCCGGCCCGCTCACCCACGAACCGCAAGCTGTCAGCTTCGAGGGTAGGTCCTGGTCAGCAGGGGCCGGTCCGTGCCGTCCGACGGGGTGACCGCGCAGCCGGCACCGACGAGGTAGGCGTCCACCGTGCCGGAGTCACCAGGATGCGGAAGCACGAGCAGGTAGACCTCCCCGCCCTGGTAGCGGCCGCGTTCCACGGCGAGCGGGGTCTCGCTGCGGCCGGTCGCGTTCAGGACGCAGGACGGAACCGCAGTGGCGTTCGTGCCCGCCCGGTCACCCGGAGCCGGGGAGGTGTTCTCCAGCCCGTACGTGCGGTTCTCCTGCTGCTGCGTCTGCGGGGAGGCCTGCTTGGCCCCTCCTGTCGAAGCCAGCAGGCGGTGCACGCTGTCCTTCAGCCCTTGGGGCGTGTAGGCGCCGTCTGCGGGGGCCTGCGCCAGGTCGCTCGTGGCGGACTTGCGGGCGGCCGTGTCCGGGGAGCCACCCAGCAGGTTTCCGGCGAGGAAGACTCCGAGCGCACAGGCTGCGGCCCCGGCGAGGCCTGCGATGACGGCGATCCGGCGACGGGCGCGGCGGCGCCCGGGCCCGGTTGCGCCGACCGGGTGACCGGTGGGCCGGCGCACGTCCCGCCCGGAGGGGACCGTCGTCGTTGTTTCACGTGAAACAACACGGTCGGTGTCACTGCCAGTGCCCGATCCCGGGGTCGTGGAGTCCAGGAGCGCCTCGGCGGCGAGCGCCGCGTCGATGCGTCCGGCGATGTCCACGGGCATGCGGGGCGGTCCCGGCAGCGTACCGAGCAGGCCGCGGATCTCTTCCAGGGATGCGTGCACGTCCGCGCACAGCGGGCACTCGGCCAGATGGCGGCGTACCTCGGCGGTCCGGACCGGGGAGAGGAGGCCCTCGGCCAGGTCGGAGATTTCCGAGACGTCAGGGTGCCGGATCGTGCCGGCTGCGGGAGTCACGTTCGTCCACCTCCGCCCTTCACCGTGTCTGCCCCTGGGGCTGGCTGACTGGGGTCTGCCGCTGGTGGGACGGGTGTCCCCGGCGTCCGGTTCCTTCCCCGCTCCGTGGCGGTGTTATCCCCGGCATTCGAGCGCAGATGAGTGAGCATCGGGACGAGTTTCGCCCGTCCGCGCGCACACCGGCTCTTCACCGTGCCGACAGGGACGTCAAGGACGTGGGCGGCCTCGGCGACGGAGTACCCCTGCATGTCGACCAGGACCAGAGCGGCCCGCTGGTCGACCGGGAGGGTGCCGAGGGCGGCCAACAGCTGACGCTGGAGGTCCTCGCGCTCAGCGGGGGCCTCGGCGGACTCGTGCGGCTCCAGGAGGCGCTCCAGGCGGTCCGTGTCGTCGAGGAGGGCCGTCCTGCGGGAGGCGGCCTTCCGGGCCCGGTCGAGGCAGGCGTTGACGGTGATGCGGTGCAGCCACGTGGTGACGGCGGAGTCGCCGCGGAAGGTGTGTGCGGCCCGATAGGCGGAGACGAAGGCGTCCTGCACCGCGTCGGCGGCCTCCTCCCGGTCGCCGAGGGTGCGCAGGGCCACCGCCCAGAGCCGGTCGCGATGCCGGCGCACGAGCTCGCCGAAGGCATCCGGGTCCCCGGCGACGTGCCGGGCGAGCAGGTCGCGGTCGCTGGCCTCGCCGTTCGTCGCGTCGTGCATCACACCTCCCCTCCCCGGAGGGAGCGTACGGGGCGGGCGGGACGAATACGAGGGGCCGCTGTACCTCGGCACAGCGGACCCTCGTCGACGTCGGCGTCCGGACTAGTCGACCGGTCCGAGCACCTTGATCTCGCTGATCCCGCCCCGCCAACTGCCGCCACCGTCCTCGGCGGGCAGGTTGGTGATGTGGACCACCACGAAGCGCGTCTTCACCGGAGCGTCTGGCTTGGCCTCGAGCTTCTTCGCTGCGACCTGCAGGCTGGAGAGCCGCTGGGTGAAGTCGGAGAGGCCGCGCGCGGAGGTCGCCTCCGCGGGTGCGGCAAGGATCTCGACCTTGTGGCCCCCGCCGTGCATGTCCGCTTCGACACTCGTCACCTCTCGGACGCTGCCGAGGTCGACGATGATGCCGCTGCCGTCGTCGTACGAGTCGAGGTTGCCGAAGTTCGAGGAGAACTTGAACGACAACGTGACCCACGCCGTTTTGGGGTCGCCGTCGACGGCCTTGGCTGCGTCGCCCGGCTTGATCGGGTCCTTACCGAACACCGTGGCACTGCTGATGGGCAGTTGCTTGGACTCCTTGACCTGCTTCTGGTCATCGGGTTTGGCGGGCTGCGTGGTGCTGCCGCTGTTGCCGCTGTTGCCCTTGACGCGGTCCAGCAGCGTGTCGGCGAGCTGCCAGCTGCCCAGGCCCAGCGCGGCGATCAGCAGCGCTGCCACACCCCACTTCAGGACCCGGCCCGTGCGGCTCTGCAGCGGCGGCGGAGGGGGAAGCGGGACGGCATGCGGGACGGGCCCACCGGGCCGCGTCGGCGGGCGGCCGTAGCTGCCCTGCTGGTAGGTGGTCTGCTGGTACTCGGGCGGCGGGGTGAACGCCGGCTCCGGCGGCCGGATGCGCGGCATCGCGGCAACCGCCTTGGCCAGTTCCTCCGGGGTGGTGCAGGCGGGCTCCTGACGGGAGGCGGTGGCCCCGTCGTTGGCGAGCGCGCGCATGGCGAGCTCGCCCAGGCCGCGGTGGACACCCGCGCGGACCTGGTCGGGCGGGAGCAGGCCGACGCCCTTGGGCAGGCCTGAGAGGCCGTACGCGTCGATCTCGTACGGCCAGCGCTGGGTCAGGGCGGCGTACAGGAGTGCGCCGATGGCTTCGGTGTCCGCACGCTGCGGGGTGTCGCTCGTGATCCCGCGCAGGGCGGCGTTCACGGCGAGGCCGCGGATGCGGTACTGGCCGGTGGACGTGCGGAGTATGGCGCTGGGTGTCAGCCGCAGGTGGGACAGGCCCTCGCGGTGTGCCGCGGCCATGGCCTGGGAAACCTGGCTGACGAGCTGGTAGGCGTCGTGGGGCTCCAGGGGACCGGAGGCGAGGACCGCCGTCAGCTCGGTGGCATCGGGCAGCCACTCGTGAACGACGTAGACGAGGTCGTTGTCCTCCACCGCGTCCAGGACCTGGACGAAGCGGGGGTCGCCCAGCAGGGCGGAGGAGCGGGCCGCGGCCAGGACCGCGCGGGCGCGCGGGTGGTCGGCGGGCAGCACGTGGACCCCGACGGCCCGCCGCAGCTTTTCGTCCACCGCCCGCCAGCTGCTGAATCCGTCCAGACGGGTGACGCACTCCTCCAGGCGATAGCGCCGGGCCAGCTTGTGGCCGCTGTGGAGTTCGGGAGCGGCCACAGAAGCCGCGTTCCTGCGTTCGCCGTCCTTGTCTGGCATGGGTCCGTCCGCGGCTCGTCCGTTCTGGGTGTCCACCCCGTCGGCCGTGACCTTGGCCGCATCTGCGACCAGCGGCTGGTCGCCGCCGTTGTCGGCCACGTCGACGGCAGCCGTGCTACGTTCCGCCACCGTCGTTCCTGCCTCCCCATCCGTTACGCGCTGTCGGCCAGTCTGCGAAGCCATGCCAATTGTGCCCACAGTCCGGCGCTATGCACGACACGCGAAGGGGTGCGACGGTTGTGCGCATCTAGCGACCCATACGCCCGCGGACCATTCCGACCATCGCGTTGAGCTCTTCGATCCGCATCCGCTTGGCCGCGAGCAGGAAGACACCGCCCAGGGCGATACCGCCCACGACCAGCGAGATGGCGGAGCCGAGCACTCCGCTGCCCAGCCACTGGGTGATGGCGTAGGCGGCACCGCCGGCCACGGCGGCCGCCGGGATGCAGGCGCCGATGAGACGCGTGTAAGTGCGCCGCACGTGGGCGCCGTCCAGGTCCCCGCCGAGCCGCTTGCGCAGGCGCTTCCAGGCGACACCGACGCCCACGGCGTAGCCGAGGCCGTAGGCGGCGGCCATGCCGACGACCGCCCAGCGCGCGGGAAGGACGAAGAACGCGGCAGCGGAGACGGACGCGTTGACCGCGGCGACGATGACGGTGTTGTAGAACGGCGTGCGCGTGTCCTCGTACGCGTAGAAGCCGCGCAGGACGACGTACTGCACCGAGTACGGGATGAGCCCGAGGCCGAAGGCCATCAGGATGTAGCCGATGTTCTGGGCGCCGGAGCCCGAGCCCGCGTAGAGCAGCGTGGCCATGGGGACGCCGAGGGCGAGGAACGCGAAGGCGCACGGCACGATCGCGACGGCCGAGGTGCGCAGCCCGTAGGAGATGTCGTCGCGGACGGCGGCGGCGTCCCCGTCGTGGGCGGAGCGGGAGATGCGGGGCAGGACGGCCGTCATGACGGAGACGGTGATGATGGCCTGCGGCATCTGCCACAGCAGCAGCGCGTACTGGTAGCCGGTGATGCCGGTGCCGGAGTGTCCCTGCTTCTCGGCGATCGAACCTGCCCAGGTGGCGAGCTGGGTCACCACGACCAGGCCGATCTGGTTGGCCAGGACGAAGAAGAACGTCCACTTGGCCAGGCGGGCGGCCTTGCCCAGGCCGTGGCCCTTCCAGTCGAAGCGCAGGCGCGGCGAGAACCCGGCGTCGCGCAGGTACGGCAGCATCGCCAGGGCCTGGACGGTGAGGCCGAGGAGGGTGCCGATGCCGAGCAGGCGCACACCCTCCGGGGTGACCGTGGCGGCGCTGACGCCGGAGGTGGTGAAGCCGCCGAAGGCCCAGATGAACGCGCCGAAGGTGGCGATGGCCACGATGTTGTTGAGGACCGGGGTCCACATCATCGCACCGAACCGGCCGCGGGCGTTGAGGATCTGACCGAGCACCACGTGCACGCCCATGAAGAACATGGTGGGCAGGCAGTACCGGGCGAAGGCGACCGCGACCTCCATCTGCTCGGGATCGGAGGCGATCTTCGGCGACATCATGGTGATGAACACCGGTGCGGCCAGGACGCAGATCGTGGTGACGGCGGCGAGCAGGACGACGACCAGTGTCAGCAGCCGGTTGGCGTACGCCTGGCCCCCGTCGTCGTCGTTCTTCATGGCCCGCACGAGCTGGGGGATGAAGACGGCGTTCAGGGCGCCGCCACCGACCAGCACGTAGATCATCGTCGGCAGCGTGTTGGCGATCTGGTACGTGTCGTTGAAGGTGCCGACACCGATGGCGGCGGCGACGACCAGGGTCCGCAGGAAGCCGGTGATGCGGGAGACGATCGTCCCGGCGGCCATCAGCGCACTGGACTTGAGCAGACCGGCGGCACGACCGGCCGGCTTGCTCGGCGCCGGGGCGGCGACGGGCACGTCCTCCGCGGGGACGCCGGGCGCCGCCTGCTGGTCCTTGTACAGGTGGGCGAAGGCGTCGAGTTCGGCTTCCTCCTCCGCCGCGCTGGTGACCAGCGAGTCCACGCCGACGAACTGGGTGGTGGCGGTGCGGTCGCCGTACCGCAGGTGGCGGGACGGGCCGTCCGGCTCGGGCGGCGGGGTCTGGGCCCACACACGCGGGTCCGGGCCCTGCTGCGCGGTCTGCGGCGCTGCGTAGAGCGGGCCCGGATCCTGGAAGGTCCCGGGCGGCGGCGGGGGGTGGGAAGCCCGGTCGTAGAGGACCTCGGCGACCGGGTCCTGGGCCGACAGGTCCTGAGCCCGGTACGGGTCGCGGTCGTAGGCGTCCTGGACGTACGGGTCGCGGTCCGCTGTGGGACCGGGCCCGGGAACCTGTCCGGGCAGCCTCGTGCCCGGATCGGCGCCCGAGGAGGGCGCGGGCGCGCCAGTGCCCTGCGCGCGGTCACCGTCGTACGGCGCGTTCATTGAAACCCCACCTCATCGTCCCAGGCCGGCCGGCCACGGCATCGCTCAACGGTCCACTGTCTCACCCGCGCCGGACGGGCTGGTGCTTTGCGGTCCGGTGTCCGGGGTCCCGTCACTCGGCTGCGTGCTCTCCTCGGCGGCGGCCGCCCGGGCCGCGACGCGCTTGCGGCTGGCGTACATCTTGATGCCTGCCAGGACCAGGAGCAGCACCCCGCCGGCGATGACCAGCATCACAGTCGGTGTGATCTCGGTGGCCTCGACGGTGAACCTGCGCTCCTTGCCGTAGGGCACACCGTTCGTGGTGAAGAGCTGAGCGGTGACCTCGACGGGCCCGCTCGCGGTGGCGTTGGCAGTGAACTTGACCGTCTGGCTGTGGCCGCCCTGGACCGTGACTTCCTGCTCGGCCTCGCCGCCGTCGCCGAACATCAGGCGGGTCGGGTTGGCGGACTTCACGCGCAGGACGAGGTTGTGGACGTCCTGGACGAGGCTGTTCTGGACGCTGACCGGAATGGTCGCGCTGTGGCCGGACAGGGTGGCGTCGGACTTGGGAACGACCTTGACCTTCTCGGTCAGGCTGATCAGGTACTCCTGCACCTGGTTGCGGTAGTGCCCGGCGTCCTGGGGGCGGCCCCGCCAGGAGGTGGACATCTCGCGGTTGGTGGTGTTGCCGAACGGGATCTCGACGCGGTCGGGCGAGGTCAGGATGACCTTGAAGTGGTCGAGGGTGTTCTGGGTGGTGCGGATCTTCTCGAACGCAGCCACCGGCAGCTCGGTCTTGCGCAGCGCCTCGGGGTACTGGCCGGCGCCCGGGACCTGGGTGTTGACGCCGGCATCCGGCTTGGCCGCGGCAGCGGCGTCGAGGTCCACGGGCTGCGTCCAGCGGCCCGCCTGCAGGGCGCGCAGCGCATCGGCCATCGACTGCGCCTGGCTGGCGGAGGGCATCCGCTGCGGGGTGACGACGAAGCTGCGCTGGTTGTCGGTCTTCTGCAGGTTGAGGGCCAGGCTGTGGGCGAGGAAGCGCTGCACGGCCAGGGTGGAGTTCCCGGCATTCAGCATGTCGCCCTCGAAGGCCGTCGACAGGTCGGCGTCGGCGACGACGGCGGTGGTTCCCGCGCCGATGGGGCGGGCCGCCGACGGGGTGTAGCCGAGGGCGCCGGTCTCCTGGAGGCTGTCGCTGCGGGCGAGCACGTTGTGGGCGCCCGCCGAGGTGGCGACGTTGACGATCGACGGGTCGATGGCGCCGTCCACGGGCCAGGAGAAGTCGGTGGACGGGGTGACGTGCAGGACGGTTTCCACCGCCTGCTTCGCCTTGTCGGTGGCGGGCCGCAGCTGGCCGAGGGTGCCGGAGACGTCCTTGCCCTGGTGGGCGAGGGAGGCGATGTCGGGGTCGGCGAACGGCAGCGCGACGACCTTCTTGCCCTGGACGGCCGCTTCGAGGGAGCTCAGCCACTGCTCGGCGACGGCCTTGTTCCGACCCTGGACGATCTTTCCGTCCGGGGTGCGGTAGCGGTAGCCCTTGGTCATCGCGTCGACCGTGTACAGCAGGTCGGGATCGACGACCCAGGTGATCGGCAGCTCCTTGCCCAGCGAGACCATCCGCTCCAGGCGGCCGCCGGTTCTGAGCTCGTCGGCGAGGGAGTCGTCGAGGAACACCGGCGTCTGCACCTCGTCGGAGCCGGTTTCCGCGGTCAGCCGGGTGGTGGAGACCAACGGCCACAGGTAGCTGAGCTGGGAGCGCTTGGCAGCCGGCTCCGGCTGCCAGGGCAGGAACGTCCGCTTGATGCCCAGCACCTGCTCGTAGGGCCGGCTCTCGGTCTCCCCGGACAGCGAGACGCCCAGCTGGTACACGCCCTCCTTGTCCAGCTCCAGCTTGTTCACCGGGATCGAGAGGGTGAAGGACTGGCTGGCCTTGGAGGCAAGCGACGCGATCTTCGCGGAGTACGCCTGGTCGACCTCGCCCGGGTCCGTACCGGCCCGGAAGCCGGCCCGCTCCGCCGCCTCGTCGATCGAGGCCCGGTCCCCGAGGGCGGGCCCGACCCGCAGGCCCACGTGGGCGCCCGTGATCGTCTCGCGGCCGGTGTTGACCACGGTGCCGGAGATCGTGAGCGTGTCGCCCTTGACCGGGGCGGCCGGGGCCACGGTGCTCAGCTGGACCTCGACGCCCCCCGCGTCGGCCGCCTGCGCCCGGGGCGAGGGTGCGGAGACGAGCGCGGCGAGGACGGGCGTCCCGGCCAGCAGGACGGCCGTGCGCCGCAGCCACCGGCGCCGGGCAGGAGCGGGGGACGCCCCCTGGATATCTGCCGCCTCGGCCACGCGCTAGCCCGTCCCTCGAAGTGTCAGTGGTCGTCGTGTGTGCGTCCAGGAATGGTAACGAGACCCGCTGCGTGCGAGTGCCGCGCCTTGCTCCACATGATCGGTTCCGCGCCCCCGGCGCCGCAGGGCGGGGTGGCCGCAAACCCGGGAGCCCTTGCCGGGCCGGGCACGTACCCTTTTCTGTTGTGCCGAACGCCAACGAAGACAACCCCAGTGCCCTGAATCAGGTGCAGCACCGCGCGGTCAGCGAACTGCTGCGGGTCGCCCCTGTCGCCGACGAGCTCGGCCTCCGCTTCCAGAAGGCGGGCTTCAGCCTCGCCCTGGTCGGCGGGTCCGTACGCGACGCGTTGCTCGGGCGTCTCGGCAACGATCTCGACTTCACCACCGATGCCCGCCCCGAGGACGTTCTGAAGATCGTCCGGCCGTGGGCCGACTCGGTCTGGGACGTCGGCATCGCCTTCGGCACCGTTGGGGCCCAGAAGGCGGGCTTCCAGATCGAGGTGACCACGTACCGCTCGGAGTCGTACGACCGCACCTCCCGCAAGCCCGAGGTCTCCTACGGCGACTCCATCGAGGAGGACCTCGTCCGCCGCGACTTCACGGTGAACGCGATGGCGGTCGCGCTGCCGGAGAAGGTGTTCGTGGACCCGCACGGTGGCCTGGAGGACCTCCGTGCGTGCGTGCTGCGCACTCCCGGCACACCGGAGGAATCTTTCTCCGACGACCCGCTGCGGATGCTGCGTGCGGCGCGTTTCGCCGCGCAGCTCGACTTCGAGGTCGCCCCCGAGGTCGTCGCGGCGATGACGGAGATGTCCGAGCGGATCGAGATCGTCTCGGCGGAGCGGGTGCAGGGCGAGCTGAACAAGCTGATGCTGTCCGCGTACCCCCGCAAGGGCCTGGGCCTGCTCGTGGACACGGGGCTGGCCGACCACGTCCTGCCCGAGCTGCCCGCCCTGCGTCTGGAGCGTGACGAACACCACCGTCACAAGGACGTCTACGATCACTCGCTGATCGTGCTGGAGCAGGCGATCGACCTGGAGGAAGACGGTCCGGACCTGGTGCTGCGGCTCGCGGCCCTGTTCCACGACATCGGCAAGCCCCGCACCCGCCGGTTCGAGAGCGACGGCCGGGTCTCGTTCCACCACCACGAGGTGGTGGGCGCCAAGATGACCAAGAAGCGCATGACCGCGCTGAAGTACTCCAACGACATGATCAAGGACGTCTCCCGGCTGGTGGAGCTGCACCTGCGGTTCCACGGCTACGGGGACGGCGAGTGGACCGACTCGGCCGTGCGGCGCTACGTCCGCGACGCCGGCCCGCTGTTGGAACGGCTGCACAAGCTGACCCGGTCGGACTGCACCACCCGCAACAAGCGCAAGGCCAGCGCCCTCTCGCGCACGTACGACAGCCTGGAGGAGCGCATTGCGCAGCTCCAGGAGCAGGAGGAACTGGATGCGATCCGGCCGGACCTGAACGGCAACGAGATCATGCAGGAGCTGGGCGTGGGCCCGGGTCCGCTGATCGGGAAGGCCTACGCCTTCCTGCTGGAGCTGCGGCTCGAGAACGGCCCGATGGAGCGGGAAGCCGCAGTGGGCGCACTCAAGGAGTGGTGGGCCGCGCAGGCCTGATGAACGACGCTCCGGGTGGGTGTTTCACGTGAAACACCCACCCGGACACGCTGCGTGACGAGGTCAGCTGTGTGTTTCACGTGAAACACGACTGTGGCGCCCGAGGTAGACGGCGGTCAGTGCGTACAGCACGGAAACGGTGACGAGGAGCAGCGCGGACCGCCCGTCGGCGGGGAGCATGAGCGCGGACACGGCGGCCGCGAGCACGAAGGCGACGTTGAACAGCACGTCGTAGACCGAGAAGACCCGGCCCCTGAAGTCGTCGTCCACCCGGGACTGCACGACGGTATCGGTGGCGATCTTGGCGCCCTGGGTGGCGAGGCCGAGGACGAACGCTGCCACGAGCATCGGACCCGGCAGGAAGAACAGGCCGAGCGCGGGAACCAGCGCGGCGGCCATGGCCGAGCAGGCGGTGATCCAGCCCAGGGTGCCCAGCCGGCCCACCATCCAGGGCGTGACGACGGCGGCGGCGAAGAACCCCGCTCCGGAGACGCCGACCGCGACGCCCAGCAGGGCGAGCCCGTCGGACTCGTTGTCCGACCAGGAGTAACGGCAGAGCATCAGCAGGGTGACCGTGAGGGCCCCGTAGCAGAACCGCATCAGCGTCATCGCGGTGAGCGCCCGGGCGGCCTCGCGCCGGCGGGCCAGGTGCCGCAGCCCCTCGACCATGCCCCGGACGGTGAGGGCGATACCCTGGGTGACCGTCGGGTGGACCACGCCGGCGCGGTGGTCGGGCCCCAGCAGATCGACCGCCAGCCGCAGCGAGACCAGCGCCGCGCAGAGGTAGAGGCCGGCCCCGAGCAGGACGACCACGGTGTTGGAATCGGAGGCCAGCAGCCGCAGGAGGAAGGCCAGCCCGCCGCCGGCGGTCGCGGCCAGGGTTCCTGCGGTGGGAGAGAGTGCGTTGGCGGTGACCAGCTGGCCGGGCGAGACCACGTGCGGCAGGGAGGCGGCGAGTCCGGCCAGGACGAACCGGTTGACCGCGGTCACGGACAGGGCCGAGGCGTAGAAGAGCCAGTCGGGGACGTGCGCGACGATCAGCACACCGGTGGTGCAGGCCAGGAAGGCCCGCAGCAGGTTCCCGTAGAGGAAGACCTGACGACGGCGCCAGCGGTCCAGGAGCACCCCGGCGAAGGGGCCGATCACGGAATACGGGAGCAGCAGGACCGCCATCGCCGAGGCGATCGCCGCGGGCGAGGTCTGCTTCTCCGGGGAGAAGACAACATAGGTGGCCAGGGCCACCTGGTAGACCCCGTCGGCGGCCTGGGAGAGCAGCCGTACGGTGAGCAGGTTGCGGAAGTCCCTCAGGCGCAGGAGTACGCGCAGATCACGTACGACAGGCATGAGGGCAAGGGTCACACACGCGGAGGGTCCCCGGGCAGATTGCCCGGGGACCCTCCGCGGAAGAACAGTCGAAGTCCAGGTGTCCTGGGGACCCCCGGGTGCCTCGTGTCGTGTCCTGTTTAGCGCTCGACCTCGCCCTTGATGAACTTCTCGACGTTCTCCAGGGCCTCGTCGTCGAAGTACTGGACCGGCGGGGACTTCATGAAGTAGCTGGAGGCCGACAGGATCGGGCCGCCGATGCCGCGGTCCTTGGCGATCTTCGCGGCGCGCAGCGCGTCGATGATGACACCGGCGGAGTTCGGGGAGTCCCACACCTCGAGCTTGTACTCGAGGTTCAGCGGGACGTCGCCGAAGGCGCGGCCCTCGAGGCGGACGTAGGCCCACTTGCGGTCGTCGAGCCAGGCGACGTAGTCGGACGGGCCGATGTGGACGTTCTTCTCGCCCAGGTCGCGGTCGGGGATCTGCGAGGTGACGGCCTGCGTCTTGGAGATCTTCTTCGACTCCAGGCGGTCGCGCTCCAGCATGTTCTTGAAGTCCATGTTGCCGCCCACGTTGAGCTGCATGGTGCGCTCGAGACGGACACCGCGGTCCTCGAACAGCTTCGCCATCACGCGGTGCGTGATGGTGGCGCCGACCTGCGACTTGATGTCGTCGCCGACGATCGGGACACCGGCCTCGGTGAACTTGTCGGCCCACTCCTTGGTGCCGGCGATGAAGACCGGGAGGGCGTTGACGAAGGCGACCTTGGCGTCGATGGCGCACTGGGCGTAGAACTTTGCCGCCTCTTCGGAGCCGACGGGCAGGTAGCAGACCAGAACGTCGACCTCGCGGTCCTTGAGGACCTGGACCACGTCGACCGGGGCCTCGGCGGACTCCTCGATCGTCGCGCGGTAGTACTTGCCCAGGCCGTCGAGGGTGTGACCGCGCTGGACGGTCACGCCGGAGGGCGGAACGTCGCAGATCTTGATGGTGTTGTTCTCGCTGGCGCCGATGGCGTCCGAGAGGTCGAGGCCGACCTTCTTCGCGTCGACGTCGAAGGCGGCGACGAACTCGACGTCACCGACGTGGTACTCGCCGAACTGGACGTGCATCAGCCCGGGGACCTTGGACGCCGGGTCGGCGTCCTTGTAGTACTCGACGCCCTGCACCAGCGAGGCGGCGCAGTTGCCCACGCCGACGATGGCTACGCGAACCGAACCCATTCCGGTTGCTCCCTGTTTGTTCTCGGACGAGGCCTGCGAGGTGCAGGCCTCACTTTGCGGTTTCGTCGGGCGGGCCGGGTCGTCTCAGATCCCGTCCTGCCCGCTCACTCTCGATGAGCTCGTTCAGCCAGCGCACTTCGCGCTCCACGGACTCCATTCCGTGCCGCTGCAGCTCAAGCGTGTAGTCGTCGAGGCGCTCCCGCGTACGGGCGAGCGAGGCGCGCATCTTCTCGAGGCGCTCCTCGAGCCGGCTGCGACGGCCTTCGAGGACCCGCATGCGCACGTCCCGCTCGGTCTGGCCGAAGAAGGCGAACCGGGCGGCGAAGGTCTCGTCCTCCCAGGTGTCGGGGCCCGTGCGGGACAGGAGCTCCTCGAAGTGCTCCTTACCGGCCGCCGTCAACCGGTAGACGATCTTGGCGCGGCGCCCTGCGAGTGAAGCGGCGAGAGCGTCCTCCGGGGCGTTGCCCGGCTCCTCGGCCAGCCAGCCGTTGGCGACCAACGTCTTGAGGCAGGGGTAGAGCGTCCCGTAGCTGAACGCCCGGAATACCCCCAGCGAGGTGTTGAGCCGCTTGCGCAGTTCGTAGCCGTGCATGGGGGACTCGCGAAGCAGGCCGAGGACGGCGAACTCGAGGATGCCTGAGCGCCTGCTCATCCGCCTGCCTCCTTCGCCTCTGAGTTTTTATACCGAGCTGATGTATCGGCTCGATACATCCAGACGATAGAACGGGGCACCGTCGTCGACAAGTGGGGACCTCGTGACCGGCATCACATCACTGATTCGCGGGAGGCGACTTGCCTGATTTGGGGTGAACTTCGGCACTGTTCGGGTTTTGGGCGTGCGTAGTCTTTGCGGCAGGACACAGGGGGAACCGGAATTCACCAGCCGCTTCCAGGCCACTCGCCTGCCCGAGGAGTAGTCGTTCGATGAGCGAGCACCGCCGCAAACCGCCGCAGCCCGAGGGCAGCGGACGTGCCGCTGCCCGCCGGGCCGCCCAACAGCGCCCCGGACACGGCGCCGGGCCCGCGCGCGACGTCCCCACGGCGTCGTACAGCGGACCGTACGCAGACCCCCGCGGCCACGGCAGCCGCGCAGATGCGCGCCGGGCAGCCCAGCGCGGATCCGGAACCCGAGGACGGGGCGCGGGCCGCTCCGACAAGCGGTTCATCAACTACCCGCGCTCCGACAAGGAGGGCTGGCAGCGCTTCGTGCCGTCGTGGAAGTTGGTGGGCGGCACGGCCCTGGGCTTCTTCGCGGTGATAACGGCAGGGGCCGGTATCGGCATCGCCGCGGTGAGCACGCCGGACCCGAACCTCGCCGCACAGGCCCAGAACAACGTGTTCTTCTGGGACGACGGCACGCAGATGGTCGCCACCGGCGGCACCATGAACCGGCAGATCGTGCCCATCGACAAGATCCCCAAGTCGATGCAGAACGCCGTGATCTCCGCGGAGAACGAGTCCTTCGAGACGGACAAGGGCGTCGACCCGATGGGCATCGCCCGCGCCGTGTGGAACATGGCCAAGGGCGGCTCCACACAGGGCGGTTCGACCATCACCCAGCAGTACGTGAAGAACACGTACCTGGACTCGGACCAGACGCTGAAGCGCAAGGTCACCGAGCTCTTCATCTCGATAAGGCTCGGCATGACCGAGGAGAAGGGCAAGATCCTCGCCGGCTACCTCAACACCGCCTACTACGGGCGCGATGCCTACGGCATCCAGGCGGCCGCGCGCGCCTACTTCGGCAAGGACTGCTGGAACCTGACGCCCTCCGAGAGCGCCTTCCTGGCCTCCGTGCTCAAGGGCCCCAACCTCTACAACCCGGACGGCGGCATCGGGCCCACGGCCACCCCCGAGCAGAACACGGCGCGGGCCCAGGCCCGCTGGGCCTGGGTGCTGGACCGTGAGGTCGCCGTCGGCCGCATGCAGAAGTCGGAGCGGGACCAGTTCAAGGACTTCCCCAAGCTCGTCGACTCCGAGCAGGCCCGCAGCCTCTCCGGCCAGACCGGCTACCTGGTCGAGACGGCCAAGCAGTACGTCATGAAGGTCGCGAAGATCCCCCCGGAGCAGATGGCCAGGGGCGGCTACCAGATCAAGACCACCTTCCAGAAGCCGAAGGTCGACGCCCTGGCCAAGGCGGTCGACGAGACCCGCAACGACTTCCTCGACGAGAAGGCCCGTCCCGAGCACGACACCTTCGTCCAGTTCGGCGCGGCCTCGGTGGACGTGAAGACCGGCGCGATCGTGGCCCTGTACGGCGGCCCGGGGATGGACAAGAAGTACTTCAGCAACAACGCCAACACCATCGGTGTCCCGGTCGGTTCGACCTGGAAGCCGTACGTGCTGGCGGCGGCCATGGAGTACGGCACCCAGAACTCCAAGGGCCAGGGCCTCTCGCCCGACAGCAAGTACATGGCCAACGACCTCACGGTGATCAACAACCGTGAGGGCAAGCCGCTGCGCGACTCCGCCGGCAAGCCGTTCCGGCAGAAGAACGAGAGCGAGTACCCCTACGGCTACGTGACCCTCAACGAGGCGATGGAGAAGTCCATCAACGTGCCGTTCGCGCAGCTCGTCTTCGACGTCGGCCACAGCAAGGTCCGTGAGGTGGCCAAGGCCACGGGCATCCTCGACGACTCGATGAACCCGAACAACGACGCCTCGTTCGCCCTGGGCACCTCGACCCCGAGCGCCATCCGCATGGCCGACTCGTACGCCACCTTCGCCGCGTCCGGCGTCCACCGCGAGCCCTTCTCCGTGCGCAGCGTGCAGAAGGACGGCAAGGACCTGCCCGGCTTCGAGCCGCCCAAGGAGCAGCGGGCGATGGACGACACCATCGCCGACAACGTCACCAAGGTGCTCGAGAACGTGGTGCAGAACGGCACCGGCACCAAGGCCAAGAAGCTCGGCCGGCCGGCCGCCGGCAAGACCGGTACCACCGACTTCAACAAGTCGGCCTGGTTCGTCGGCTACACCCCGGAGCTGTCCACCTCGGTCACGCTCTTCCGTACCGACCCGAACTCGCCGGACAAGAAGCTGATCTCCATGAACGGCGTGGGCGGCACCGACTCCATCCACGGTGGCGACATCCCGGCCGTGATCTGGACCGCCTACATGAAGGACGCGCTCAAGGACGCCCCGGTCAAGGACTTCCCGGAGCCCGACAAGATCGGTGTGATCGCGGACTCCGCCGGCGCCCCCTCGCCGAGCCCCTCCGTCTCGCCCTCGCCGTCCACGTCGGTGTCCCCGTCCCCGTCGACCTCCCTGTCGCCCTCCCCGTCGCCCTCCCGGGGCGGCAAGCCGTCCTGCAAGCCGTGGCAGCTGTACTGCATCCCCGACAGCGGCGGTAACAACAACGGTGGCAACGACGGCGGCGGCGGATCCACCGGATCGCCGTCCCCGACGATGACGGGCAGGCCGGGCCGCCCCGGCGGTAGCAACTGGGCGCCCTTCACGAGCGAGGGCTGACCCCGCCCCGTCCCCTGACCGGAGGAGGGCCGCCGCATCCGTCGCGGCGGCCCTCCCGCGTGCCCGGCGCCGTACGGCAGGATGAGCGCATGACGAAGGTGCAGGAGGACCGGCCGGTACTGCCCACCCGGCAGGACGAGGTCGCCGCGGCGGGCAGCGAGTTCATCGGCGGTCCCATCGGCCGCTACGCCAGGCTGGGCGGCCATTGGCTGAACCCGGTCCGCGTCGTGGTGCTGGTCGCCCTCGGGATGTTCGCGCTCGGCATGGTGCAGAAGCTGCCCTGCTACGACTGGGCGTGGTTCCGTGGCGCCGGATCCCAGTACACCCACGCCTGCTACTCCGACATCCCGCACCTCTTCGTCGCTCGCGGCTTCGCCGACGGCCTCACCCCGTACTTCGACCGCCTGCCGGGAGACATGGAGTACCTCGAGTACCCCGTGCTCACCGGCCTGTTCATGGAGGTCGCGTCCTGGCTGACCCCGGGCGGCGGCTCCATGCAGCACCGCGAGCAGATGTACTGGATGGTCAACGCCGGGATGCTGATGAGCTGCGCCGCGGTCATCGCCGTGTGCGTCGCCCGCACCCACCGCCGCCGGCCCTGGGACGCGCTGCTCTTCGCCCTCGCGCCCGCCTTCGCGCTCACCGCGACGATCAACTGGGACCTGCTGGCCATCGCCCTGACCGCCGCGGCCATGCTCATGTGGTCCCGCGGCCGCACCCTGCTCTTCGGTGTCCTCGTCGGCCTGGCCACCGCCGCGAAGCTCTACCCCGTCCTGTTGCTCGGGGTGCTGTTCGTGCTGTGCTGGCGGGCCGGGAAGTGGCGGGCGTTCGGTACGGCGGCCCTCGGCGCGGCCGCCTCCTGGCTCGTGGTGAACCTGCCCGTCATGCTGCTCGCCTGGGACGGCTGGAAGAAGTTCTACACCTTCAGCCAGGAGCGGCCCATCGACTTCGGCTCGGTGTGGCTGCTCATCTCCCAGCGCTCCGGCAACCCGCTGCACGACGCCAACACCTACGCCACGGGCCTGACGCTGCTGCTGTGCGCGGGCATCGGCCTGCTCACGCTCACCGCGCCCCGCCGCCCGCGCTTCGCGCAGCTGGCCTTCCTGGTCGTGGCCGCGTTCATCCTGGCCAACAAGGTGTACTCGCCGCAGTACGTGCTGTGGCTCATCCCGCTCGCGGCGCTGGCCCGGCCGCGCTGGCGGGACTTCCTCGTCTGGCAGGCCACCGAGGTCGTCTACTTCCTCGGGATCTGGTTCTACCTGGCCTACACGACCAGCGGCGATAAGCACCAGGGCCTGCCCACGGAGGGCTACCAGCTGGCCATCGCCGCCCATCTGCTCGGCACCCTCTACCTGTGCGCGGTCGTCGTGCGCGACATCCTGATGCCCGAGCGGGACGTCGTACGCCGCGACGGGTCGGACGACCCCTCCGGCGGTGTCCTGGACGGGGCCGAGGACGTGTTCGTGCTCTCGGACGCAGCGAGGGCGCCGCAGGAAGCGGCGCCCTCGGAAGGACAGCGGGTCAGCTGGGGCAAGGCCCCCGTCGACTGACGGCCCCGGACCCGGGCCGGGCGTGACCCGGCCCGGACCGGATCAGGCGTCGACGATCCGGTCGAACTGCGTCGTCGTGTGGCGCAGGTGTGCCACGAGCTCGTCGCCGACCTGGGGCTCGGGCGCGTCCGACGGCACGAAAAGGATGGAGACCTGCATGTGCGGCGGCTCGGCGAACCAGCGCTGCTTGCCCGCCCACACGAAGGGCGAAAGGTTCCGGTTCACGGTGGCCAGGCCGGCCCGGGCCACGCCCTTGGCCCGCGGCATGACGCCGTGCAGGGCCTTGGGAGCCTCCAGGCCCACTCCGTGGGAGGTGCCGCCCGCCACCACGACGAGCCAGCCGTCCGAGGCGGCCTTCTGCTGCCGGTAACCGAACCGGTCGCCCTTGGCGACCCGGGTGACGTCCAGGACGCTGCCGCGGTACTCGGTCGCATCGTGGTCCCCCAGCCACAGCCGGGTGCCGATGCGCGCCCGGAAGCGGGTCTGCGGGAACTGCTGCTGCAGCCGTGCCAGGTCCGCGGACTTCAGGTGGCTGACGAACATGGTGTGCAGCGGCAGGCGGGCCGCGCGCAGCCGGTCCATCCAGCCGATGACCTCCTCGACCGGGTCCGAGCCGTCCGGGCGGTCCAGGGGCAGGTGGAGGGCGAAGCCCTCCAGCCGCACGTCCTCGATCGCCGCGTGCAGCTGGCCGAGGTCCTGCTCGGAGATGCCGTGGCGGCGCATCGAGCTCATGCACTCGATGACCACGCGGGCGCCGACCAGGCCGCGGACCCCGTCCAGCGAGGCCACGGAGCGGATCACCCGGTCCGGCAGCGGGACCGGGTCCTCACCGCGCCGGAACGGGGTGAGGACGAGCAGGTCGCCGCTGAAGAGGTCCTTTATGGCCGCAGCCTCGTACGTCGTGCCGACGGCGAGGGTGTCCGCGCCCAGGCGGGTCGCCTCCTCGGACAGCCGGTCGTGGCCGAAGCCGTAGCCGTTGCCCTTGCAGACCGGGATCAGTCCGGGGAACTGGTCCTGGATCTGCTTGTGGTGCGCACGCCAGCGCGCGGTGTCGACGTAGAGCGTGAGCGCCATGCCCGTCCGGAGCCTCTCTGGAATGGCTGCGTGAAGCAGCGGTGCGAAGGGTGGGGTGCAGCCGGTCAGCGACGCGACATGTAGATGTCGAGCGCCTTGTGCAGCACCTTGTTGAGCGGGAAGTCCCACTCGCCGACGTACTCGACGGCCTCGCCGCCCGTACCGACCTTGAACTGGATCAGGCCGAACAGGTGGTCGTTCTCGTCCAGCGTGTCACTGATGCCGCGCAGGTCATAGACGCTCGCGCCCAGCGCGTACGCGTCGCGCAGCATGCGCCACTGCATCGCGTTGGAGGGCCGCACCTCGCGCTTGTGGTTGGCGGAGGCACCGTACGAGTACCAGACGTGCTGGCCAACGGTGATCATGGTTGCTGCGGCCAGCGCCTCACCCTCGTGCTGGGCGATGTAGAGCCGCATCCGGTTCGGGTCCTCGGCGTTGAGGGCCGTCCACTGGCGCTGGAAGTAGCTGAGCGGGCGCGGGCGGAACTTGTCGCGCTCGGCCGTGATCTCGTACAGGTGCTGCCAGGTGGCCAGGTCGTCGTAGCCGCCCTGGACGACCTCGACGCCGGCCTTCTCGGCCTTCTTGATGTTGCGGCGCCACAGCTGGTTGAAGCCCTTGAGGACGTCGTCCAGCGAGCGGTTGGCGAGCGGCACCTGGAAGACGTAGCGGGGCTGGACGTCGCCGAAGCCGGCGCCGCCGTCCTCTCCCTGCTGCCAACCCATGCGGCGCAGCTTGTCGGACACCTCGAAGGCGCGCGGCTCGATGTGCGAAGGCTCCACGTCGCGCAGGCGCTTGACGTTCGGGTCCTGGATGCCGCCCTTGATGGCACCGGAGTTCCAGCGCCGGATGACGACGGGCGGGCCCATCTTCACGGTGAAGGCGCCCTGGCGCTTGAGGTGCGCCAGCATCGGCTGGAGCCACTCCTCCAGGTTCGGGGCGAACCAGTTGATGACCGGGCCCTCGGGCAGGTAGGCGAGGTACCGCTTCACCTTGGGCAGCTGGCGGTACAGCACGAGTGCGGCACCGACGAGTTCGTCGTTCTCGTTGAACCATCCGAGGTTCTCGGACCGCCACTCGTTCTTCACGTCGGCCCACGCCGGGACCTGGCAGTGGCTAGCCGAGGGCAGGCTCTGGAGATAACCCAGATGCTGCTCTCGGCTGATGGTCCTCAGGGACAGGCTCATGCGGGGCGTCTCCTCCGGCGGCTTCGCTGGCTATGGCGCGAAGCCTACTGCGACAAGGGCGCCACCCTTCTGGGGGACGGGCCCTATCCGGGCCGGTCGGGGGGTGGACGCCCTGTCGCGGAGGTGCCCCGGTCAGCCCAGAAGACCGCCGAAGAGGCCGCCGTGGGCCATGCCGAGATAGAAGCCGAGGCCGGATGCGCCAAGGCCGATGATCAGCGCGAAGCGCTCGCGTGTCGTTTCCGAGATGAATTGTCCGTACGCGCCGGTCAGGATCCCGACCAGCCCGGTCCACGACGTGATCAGGTGCAGATTGTCGAAGAATGCTGTGATGCATGCCACGGCGCCGCAGATGAGCGTGATCGCCATCAGGGTGTCCTGCAGCGGATGGGGCTTGCCGTCGGTCGCGAGGAGCGAGATGGAGGGCTGGGAGCGCATTGCCTGTGCCATCGGAAGGCACCTCCTGGCTGAAGCAGACCGGTGCTGCGGGCCTGCCTCCGGGCCGGGGGCATAGCACCGAGCACACCCGATGCCTACAGATTGTGGCCTCCCTGCGCCGGATTTCAACCGGAAGAAGGCGGCGGGGTAGTCTGTACGGTCTGCGCGGTGTCTGCTCTCAGGCGCCGTGCGGCACGCATCACGACCCTCCTGCCACGGAACGACCGTGGCCGCTGAGTCCAAAGGAGGTGGGTTCCACATGCGTCACTACGAAGTGATGGTCATCCTCGACCCCGATCTCGAGGAGCGCTCTGTCGCCCCCCTGATCGAGAACTTCCTCTCCGTGGTCCGCGAGGCCAACGGAAAGGTCGAGAAGGTCGACACCTGGGGCCGTCGTCGTCTCGCTTACGAGATCAAGAAGAAGCCCGAGGGCATCTACTCGGTCATCGACCTGCAGGCCGAGCCCGCGGTCGTCAAGGAGCTCGACCGCCAGATGAACCTGAACGAGTCGGTTCTCCGGACCAAGGTCCTTCGCCCCGAGACCCACTGAACCTCGGTTCAGCGGTAATCGGGTTCGAGTAGCACAGCAGCCAGCAGCAAATCCCCGCCGAGAGGTTCATCCATGGCAGGCGAGACCGTCATCACGGTCGTCGGCAATCTCGTCGACGACCCCGAGCTGCGCTTCACCCCCTCGGGTGCGGCGGTCGCGAAGTTCCGTGTCGCGTCCACCCCCCGCACCTTCGACCGTCAGACCAACGAGTGGAAGGACGGCGAGAGCCTGTTCCTGACCTGCTCGGTGTGGCGGCAGGCGGCAGAGAACGTCGCCGAGTCCCTCCAGCGGGGCATGCGCGTCGTCGTGCAGGGCCGGCTGAGGCAGCGGTCGTACGAGGACCGTGAGGGTGTCAAGCGCACGGTCTTCGAGCTGGACGTCGAGGAAGTCGGTCCCAGCCTGAAGAACGCCACGGCCAAGGTCACCAAGACCACCGGCCGCGGTGGCCAGGGTGGGTACGGCGGCGGCCAGCAGGGCGGCGGCGGTGGCGGCGGCTGGGGCGGAGCCCCCAGCGGCGGTCCGCAGGGCGGCGGAGGTACCTCCGACGACCCGTGGGCGTCCAGCGCGCCGGCCGGTGGCGGCCAGCAGGGCGGCGGCGGTGGCTGGGGTGGAAACTCCGGCGGCGGCTACTCGGACGAGCCTCCCTTCTAGGGAAGCTCGCACCCCCACTTCTTGATCACACAGGAGAGACACCATGGCGAAGCCGCCTGTGCGCAAGCCGAAGAAGAAGGTCTGCGCTTTCTGCAAGGACAAGACCGCGTACGTGGACTACAAGGACACGAACATGCTGCGGAAGTTCATTTCCGACCGCGGCAAGATCCGTGCCCGCCGCGTTACCGGCAACTGCACGCAGCACCAGCGTGACGTCGCCACGGCCGTGAAGAACAGCCGTGAGATGGCGCTGCTGCCCTACACGTCCACCGCGCGATAAGGAAAGGGTGACCGACTAATGAAGATCATCCTGACCCAGGAGGTCTCGGGCCTCGGTGCCGCCGGCGACGTCGTTGACGTCAAGGACGGTTACGCTCGCAACTACCTGGTCCCGCGTGGTTTCGCGATCCGCTGGACCAAGGGTGGCGAGAAGGACGTGGCGCAGATCCGCCGCGCCCGCAAGATCCACGAGATCGCGACCATCGAGCAGGCCAACGAGGTCAAGGCCCAGCTCGAGAGCACGAAGGTCCGTCTGGCCACCCGCTCGGGTGACGCCGGCCGCCTCTTCGGCTCCGTGACCCCGGGTGACATCGCCACGGCGATCGAGGCTTCCGGTGGTCCGAAGGTCGACAAGCGCCGCGTGGAGCTGGCTGCCCCGATCAAGACCCTCGGTTCGTACCAGGTCTCCGTGCGTCTGCACGCCGAGGTCGCCGCGAACGTGGGCGTCGAGGTCGTCGCTGCCTAAGTGCTGCGCATGAAGGGCCGCACCCTGACGGGTGCGGCCCTTCGTCGTTGGTGCGGACGTCGGGAAGCCGTGTTTCACGTGGTCCCCTGTTTCACGTGAAACGGGGGAGCCTGCGAGGGCATGTTTCACGTGAAACACGGGCCTCGGACTCAGCGGGTCGCCCCGGCGACGGCCCAGCGGCCGGAGCGGGCGCGCAGCTGGAGGGTCACCAGCCGGACCAGCATCATCAGCGTCATGGCCCACCACAGGGCCGTCAGCCCCCCGCCTACGGCCGGCACGAGCAGGGCGGCCGGGGCGAACACGGCCAGCGTAGTCAGCATCGCCCAGGCCAGATAGCGTCCGTCGCCCGCACCCATCAGGACCCCGTCGAGGACGAAGACCACCCCGGCGACGGGCTGGGACACGGCCACGACCAGCAGAGCAGGGAGCAGGGCCTCCTCCACCACCGGGTCGGTGGTGAACAGCGGCACGATCAGGGGGCGGGCCACGGCCACCAGTGCGCCGAGGATGGCGCCGGACACGACCCCCCACTGCACCATGCGGCGGCAGACGGCTTTGGCGCCTCCGATGTCGCCGGCTCCCAGGTACCGGCCGATGATCGCCTGTCCGGCAATGGCGATCGCGTCCAGGGCGAAGGCGAGCAGGCTCCACAAGGCGAGCAGGATCTGGTGGGCGGCGATGTCCGCGTCACCGAGCCGGGCGGCCACGGCGGTCGCGATCATCAGGACGGCCCGCAGGGACAGGGTGCGGATGAGCAGTGGTACGCCGGCCTGGGCGCAGGCCCGGATGCCCGCCGCGTCGGGGCGCAGCGAGGCTCCGTGCCGCCGGGCCCCGCGGACCACCACGAAGAGGTAGGCGGCTGCCATGGCGCACTGCGCGGCGACCGTGCCCCAGGCTGAGCCGGCGATACCGAGGCCGGCTCCGTAGACCAGAGCGACGTTGAGGCCGGCGTTGAGGGCGAAGCCGGCCACGGCCACGTAGAGCGGCGTGCGGGTGTCCTGGAGGCCGCGGAGGACCCCCGTGGCCGCCAGGACCACGAGCATGGCGGGGATGCCGAACGCCGAGATCCGCAGGTAGGTGATCGCGTAAGGGGCAATGGTGTCGGAGGCCCCGAAGGCCGAGACGAGCCAGGGCGCCGTGGGGAGCGTGACGGCGACGACGGCGGCGCCCAGCAGGAGGGCGAGCCAGATGCCGTCCATGCCCTGCCGGATGGCGGCCCCAAGGTCGCCCGAACCGACGCGGCGGGAGACGGCCGCAGTGGTGGCGTAGGCGAGGAAGACGAACACGCTGACGGCGGTCGTCAGCAGAGCGGCGGCGACACCGAGCCCGGCCAGCTGGGAGGTGCCGAGGTGCCCCACGATGGCGCTGTCGGCCAGCACGAAGAGGGGTTCCGCGACGAGCGCTCCGAAGGCCGGTATGGCGAGAGCGAGGATCTCTCGGTCGTGCCGTCCCGGTGCAGCCTTCGGTGTGTCCAGGGCCTGTGTCATGCGCCCAATCTAATCTTCCACAGGTAACAGACACAACCGTGTTGTGAGGCTTACTGAACGATCCGTTCCGGCGTCCGTGACACCCTGTCGGAGGCGATCTCGGGACTGCGGCGAAGAATTTTCTCCCCCACAGGCGGTGGAGGAAGAATGTGCAGGTCAGGCATGGTGATTGGGTGGGTCAGGTGATTTTGTCCACAGCGCCGTCCCCCGGTCCGTACACAGCTTCGGACGAGTTACCCACAGCATTGGGTCCGTCGTCCACATCTCATCCACACAGCCTGTGGATAACAAGATTGGCTGACGCCGCTCCCGGCCCTACCGTTGTGCGTTGCCCGACCGGTCGACCGCCGACTCGGGTGTCCCAAATGTCAGGGCCGTGCCCCCGGAGCGAGCGGCACGGTGAGGTCCGCGTTGCGGACGTGAGGAGGCGGGCCGGTGAGTATGCCCGAGCCCATGGACGACCCCTGGGCCGACAGCGGTCCGGGTGACCGTCTGCCCACCCGCTCCCGCCGCGGCGCCGACGGCCGGGGCCGCGGGGACGAGCAGCACGAGCGGGGCCGCGAGGGCGGCTCCTGGGACGGCGGCGGCTTCGAGCGGGTTCCGCCGCAGGACCTCGACGCCGAGCAGTCGGTGCTCGGCGGCATGCTGCTGTCCAAGGACGCCATCGCGGACGTCGTGGAGATCATCAAGGGCCACGACTTCTATCGGCCCTCGCACGAGACCATCTACCAGGCCGTCCTCGACCTCTACGCCAAGGGCGAGCCCGCCGACCCGATCACGGTCGGCGCCGAGCTGACCCGGCGCGGCGAGATCGGCAAGGTCGGCGGCGTCTCGTACCTGCACACGCTGGTCCAGTCGGTGCCCACGGCCGCCAACGCCTCGTACTACGCGGAGATCGTCCACGAGCGCGCCGTCCTGCGCCGCCTCGTCGCCGCTGGCACGAAGATCACGCAGATGGGATACGCGGCGGACGGCGACGTCGACGAGATCGTCAACAGCGCCCAGGCCGAGATCTACGCCGTCACCGAGCAGCGGACCTCCGAGGACTACCTGCCCCTCGGCGACATCATGGAGGGCGCGCTCGACGAGATCGAGGCCATCGGCTCGCGCAGCGGCCAGATGTCCGGTGTTCCGACCGGGTTCACCGACCTCGACTCGCTCACCAACGGCCTGCACCCGGGCCAGATGATCGTCATCGCGGCCCGACCCGCCATGGGTAAGTCCACGCTCGCGCTGGACTTCGCACGTGCCTGCTCCATCAAGAGCAACCTGCCGAGCGTGATCTTCTCCCTCGAAATGGGGCGCAACGAGATCGCGATGCGCCTGTTGTCCGCAGAGGCCCGCGTCGCCCTGCACCACATGCGCTCCGGCACGATGACGGACGACGACTGGACCCGGCTGGCCCGCCGGATGCCGGACGTCTCCGCCGCCCCGCTGTACATCGATGACTCCCCCAACCTGTCGATGATGGAGATCCGGGCGAAGTGCCGGCGCCTGAAGCAGCGCAACAACCTGGCCCTCGTGGTCATCGACTACCTCCAGCTGATGCAGTCGGGCGGCTCCCGCCGGCCCGAGAGCCGTCAGCAGGAGGTCTCCGACATGTCCCGAAACCTCAAGCTGCTGGCCAAGGAGCTCGAGGTGCCGGTGATCGCGCTGTCCCAGCTGAACCGTGGTCCCGAACAGCGCACCGACAAGAAGCCGATGGTCTCCGACCTGCGTGAGTCGGGCTCGATCGAGCAGGACGCCGACATGGTGATCCTGCTGCACCGCGAGGACGCGTACGAAAAGGAGTCGCCGCGCGCGGGCGAGGCCGACCTGATCGTGGCCAAGCACCGAAACGGCCCCACGGCGACGATCACGGTCGCCTTCCAGGGCCACTATTCGCGTTTCGTGGACATGGCCAACACGTAGCATCCGGGCATGAACGACGCCCTGCCTGAAGACCAGGACCTGCTTCCCTGCACCCGGCGTGCCCTCGGGCACCGGATCGCCGTCGCCCAGAACGAGGGCCGGGCGCCTTCGGTCGCCGCCGCTGTGGCGCGGGGAGGCGACCTGGTCTGGGAAGGGTCCCGTAGCTCGGTCGACGGGCACGGCCCCGACGGGAACGTGCAGTACCGGATCGGGTCGATCACCAAGACCTTCACGGCCGTTCTGGTGATGCGGCTGCGCGACGAGGGCCTGGTGGCACTCGAAGACCCTCTGGAGAAGCACCTACCGGGGAGCGGCGTCGGAGAAGTGACCGTCCGGCAGCTACTCGCCCACACAGCAGGTTTGACCGCTGAGACGCCCGGTGCGTGGTGGGAGCGGAGCTCCGCCTCCCTGCGCCCGGAACTCTCGGACGTCCTCGGGGAGGAGCCGCTTCTCTTCGAGGCGGGCCGGCGCCACCACTACTCCAACCCCGGCTACACGTTGCTGGGTTCACTTGTGGCCGCCGTGCGCGGCAAGCCCTGGGAAGAGGTGCTGCGCACCGAGGTGCTGGAGCCGCTGGGGCTGGACCGGACGACGGTTCAGGCGCAGGCGCCGTACGCGGACGGCTGGGCAGTCCACCCGTGGGCCGATGTGCTTCTGCCCGAACCGTCGGAGGACCTGGGACTGATGGCGTCGGCAGGTCAGCTGTGGTCCACCACACGGGACTTGGCGCGGTTCGGGCGGTTCCTGCTGCACGGGGACGAGCAGGTGCTCGACACGGAATCCGTGCGGGAGATGGCCGCCGCGGCGGCGCCCGCCGAGCCGGGGCTCGCCGAGTTCGGCTACGGGCTGGGCATGCAGCTGACGCAGAGCAGCGGTCGGCGGCTCGCGGGGCACTGCGGTTCGCTGCCCGGCTTCGTCGCGGGGCTGTGGCTGAACCAGGCCGAGGACGTGGTGGCCGTGGTGCTGGCGAACTGCACGTCGGGGCTGCCGGCCGGGACCGTGGCCGCGGACCTGCTGACCATCGTCGCTGACGCCGAACCGCGCTTCCCCGAGCCGTGGAGGCCCTTCGCCCAGGCGGACCCCGTGGCACTGGAGCTGTGCGGGCCCTGGTACTGGGGGCCGGCGCCGCATGTGGTGCGGCTTCGGTCGAACGGGGAGCTGGAACTGGGTCCTGCGGGCGCCCTGGGTCGGGCGGCCCGGTTCCGGGCGGAGCCGGACGGCAGCTGGCGGGGCCTGAACGGCTACTACGCGGGGGAGACGCTGCGGGCGGTCCGGCGGGCCGACGGCTCGGTGAGCCACCTCGACCTGGGGTCGTTCATGTTCACCCGGCAGCCTTACGACACCGAGGCCCCGGTACCGGGCGGGGTGGACCCGCAGGGCTGGCGGGGGATCGGGCCGGGCCCGATCGGCCCGGCCGGCCGTTCGACCAGAGGGTGAGCATGGAGCCGATGCGCGACGCGGTGAATCCGAGCCGCTCGTAGAAGCGGTGGGCCTCGGTGCGGGGCGCGTCGGAGGTGAGCTGGACCAGGTGGCAGTTCTGGGAGGGGCTCCTCTCTCAGCCGGCGGCCACGGTGAGCGGGGCCCAGCGCCGGGTCCAGTCGCCGGGGAGCCCGGGGATGTCTCGGGTCATGACGGCGTTGAAGGCGATGGATTCCAGACCGCGCTCCTTGAGCCAGCTGACGAACTCCTCGTGGCGGACGTCGACATCCGTGCGCAGGGGCCTGCGGGTGGTGGCGGCGAGGGCAGTGACGAGAGCCTGAGCGCAGGCCGTGTCGCGGGCGACCAGTGGGCCGATCACATGCGTCTCCATATTGGGCCAGATGGCGGCGTACCCGGTGAGGTGGCCCGCGCGGTCCTCGGCGATCAGGAGCCGGTCCGCAAAGGCAGGGAGCCTCGTGATCAGGTGGGTCCGGTCGGCTCCGAACACCTCGGCGTCCAGGCGGAGGATTCGTGCGATGTCCTCGGCAGCGGCGGGCCGGACCGTGGTGCCGCCCGGCTCCGGGGCTGCGGGGTCTGGGCGGAAGGAGCCCAGGAGCATCTCGGCCCGGCCCGTTGCGTTGAAGCCGAGCTCCTCGTAGAGGGGGCGGCCGTAGGGGGTGGCGTGAAGGGTGAGCGGGACACCGTCGAGGACGTCGTCGCCGAGGTGCTTCATCAGGCGGCGCCCCAGGCCCTTGCGGGCGTACCGATCGGCCACGAGGACCATGCCGATGGCGGCCAGCTCGGGCTTGTCGTAGGTGTGTCCGTAGAAGGTGACGACACAGGCGGCGGCGAGCCCCCGCCCGTCCGGGGCGTCGACTCCGTAGCCCTTGCCCGCGGCGAGGAGCAAGCCCCACTTGTGGTCCTCGCGCGGCCACCCGCGGTCTTCGGAGAGGTTGGCGCAGTGACGGAGATCTTCCACCGTCAGCGCACGGATCGGCAGGTCGGTGAGGTGTGGTGGTGTCACGGGCTCAGATTGGATCATCAGCGGGGACACGTCCAGGGGAATTCGGGCGATGTTCGGCGTTGATCGGTCTGATGTTTCACGTGAAACCGCACGATGTTTCACGTGAAACCAGAACCGGGGTTTCACGTGAAACACGCCGTTTCACGTGAAACCAGCGGCTAGCCTCCACTGACATGACCTTGTTGCACCTCTTCGACCTCGACGGCACCCTGATGTACGGCTCGGCAGCGACGGTGGAGATCTCCCGACAGCTCGGCCTGAGCGCGGAGATCGCCGAGTTGGAGCGAGCGTTCGGAGCCCGAGAGATCGATCCGCCGGAGTTCTCGGTGGCGGCCCATGCACTGTGGGCCGGACTGACTCCCGACCATGTCCGGGCGGCCTTCGGCGGCGCTCCCTGGCTGGCCGGGATCCGCGAGGTGTGGCAGGAAATCCGGGAACGGGGCGACTACTGCGCGGTCATCTCCCTCTCGCCGTCGTTTTTCGTGGAGCTGCTGCTGGAGTGGGGTGCGCACGCCGCCCACGGCTCGGTGTTCCCCGAGGTCCCGTTCACCCGGCCCGTCGACGTGACCGGGATCCTGACACCGAAGGACAAGGTCACCGTGGCCGACCGGCTGTGCTCCCGGTTCGGGGTCGACCGCGCGGACTGCGTGGCGTACGGCGACTCGGTGACCGATGAGGTGCTCTTCGAAGCGGTGCCGGTATCGGTGGCGGTCAACGCCCGGCCCGCCCTGGCCGAGCGCGCCACGCACGTATACGAAGGGCGGGATCTGCGCGACGCATACCAGCTCGTTGCAGCGGCACGCCCGGGAGTTGAGGCATCTTAAGAGGAAAGTGGGTTCGAAACGCGGGATTTCTCCATTCCCCCGCGAGTGTCTGGGTCGGCTGGCAGTCTGTGAGCCCCGGAACCACGGATTCGAAGGCCGTGGCGTGCTTACCGACCGAGATGTTCGAAGCGAGGCACCGCATGGACGCTCCGCCCACCAGATCGGCCAGAGGGACGGCCTGGATACCGTCCGGGGACAGCCTGGCCGAGCCCTCCCCGGACGCGGTGCTCATCCGCCGGACGCTGGAGGAGATCGCACCCATCGCTGACCGGGTGACCTCCTACTTCTACGCCCTGGTGTTCGCCGGGCACCCGGAAGTACGGGGCATGTTCCCGGCCGCGATGGACGCCCAGCGTGACAGGCTGCTGAAGGCGCTGCTCACCGCGGCCGAACACATCGACGACCCTCATGTCCTCACGCCGTACCTCCAGCGGTTGGGCACGGGGCACCGCAAGTACGGCACGCTCGCCGGCCACTATCCGGTGGTCGGCGAGGCCCTCATCGGGGCGCTGTCGCGGTACGCCATGAACACCTGGGGGCCGGAGGCGGAGGCCGCGTGGGTGCGGACCTATACCGCCATCTCACAGATCATGATCGATGCCGCCGCCGAGGACGAGCGGAAGTCCCCGGCGTGGTGGCACGCCGAGGTGGTCTCCCACGAGCTGCGCACGCCCGACATCGCCGTGCTGACCGTCCGCCCCGATCAGCCGTACACCTTCCTCGCCGGCCAGTACACGAGCCTCGAGACGCCGTGGTGGCCACGGGTCTGGCGGCACTACTCCTTCGCCTCGGCCCCGCGCGCCGACGGTCTGCTGTCCTTCCACGTCAAGGCCGTTCCCGCCGGCTGGGTCTCCAACGCCCTCGTACGCCATGCCCGCCCCGGCGACGTACTGCGCCTCGGGCCCCCGGCCGGGTCGATGGTGGTGGACCACAGCACCGACAACGGAATGCTGTGCCTGGCCGGCGGCACCGGCATCGCCCCGATCAAGGCACTGATCGAGGACGTGGCCGTACACGGAGAACGGCGTCCGGTGGAGGTATTCTTCGGGGCGCGCACCGACGGCGACCTGTACGACAAGGACACCCTGCTGGGGCTCCAACGCTCGCACCCGTGGCTGTCGGTACGCCCGGTCGTCTGCGAGGGCCTGGAAGGACAGCTGCCGCGCGCGGTCGGCCGGCACGGGCCGTGGAGCTCGTACGACGCCTTCGTCTCGGGGCCGCCGGCGATGATCCGCAGCGGTGTGGGCGAGCTCCAGCGGATCGGCATTCCCCGCGAGCGGATCCGCTACGACGCGGTTGAGGAGCTGGCGGGCGTCGCCGGCTGAGACCGCCGGGCGCCCGCCTTGTGAAGAGCGCCGGATCAGCCCAGGTCGGGAGCGTGCATGGCGCGCACACCCTCGATGTTTCCGTCCAGGTAGTGGCGCAGTGACAGCGGTACGAGGTGGACGGCCGCGATGCCGACCCGGCTGAACGGCACCCGCACGATCTCGTATGTACCCTCCGGCTGCTCCACCTCGGGGCCGTGCCGCTCGGAAGGATCCATCGAAGCGAGCCGGCAGACGAAGAAGTGCTGGACCTTCACTCCGGTCACTCCCCCGTCGGCGATGTGCTCGACGGTGTCGACGAAGCAGGGCACCACATCGGTGATCTTGGCTCCCAGCTCCTCGTGGACCTCCCGGTGGAGGGCGTCCACGACGGTCTCGTCCGAGGGCTCGACTCCCCCGCCGGGAGTCAGCCAGTAGGGGTCGACGCCGGGCTTGGTGCGTTTGATGAGGATCAGGTCGTCACCGTCGAGCAGGATCGCGCGGGCGGTGCGTTTGACCACGGGACGTTCGGTCATGGGAGAAGAGTGGCCCAGGACTCGCCTTCTGAAACGCGCCACGGGCCGGAACCGGAACGCTCACCACTGCGCGGCGGCGCGCACCAGCCGCTCGTGGGCGCGGGAGAGGTGGGCCAGGGAGAGGCTTCCGGCGCGGACGACGAGGAACCAGGTCCGCAGCGGCGGTACGGCAGGCTCCAGCAGGGCGACGATCTGCCCGCTGTCGAGGGCGCCCTGGCACAGGTAGCGGGGCAGGACGGCGAGCCCGGCGCCGGCCCGGACGCATTCGAGTACGGCCCGCAGGTCCGGAACGACCACGGTGGCGGCATCGGGCTGCCGGGTGGTGTCGGGGTGGGTCTCGAAGACGGCGGCCCAGTAGCGGGTGATCAGCGGCAGGCTCTCGTGGACCTCGACGAGCGGAATGCCGTCGAGGGTGGCGGGCCCGGTGTCGCGCAGCCGGTCCGGGTCCACGAGGGCGGCCCAGTAGGGCGCGGCGACCAGGACGTGCTCCTCGTCGCACAGGGCGGTGGCGGTGAAGAGTTCGCCGCGCGGGCGGGCGGTGGTGACGACGAGGTCGTGGTGGCCGGCGGCGAGCCCGTCGAGGGTCTCCTCGGCTCCGGTCCGCAGGGTGGTCCGCAGGGTGTGGCCCTGGCCGACGAGCGGGGCGAGGGCAGGCAGGACCCGCAGGCACAGGAACTCCGGGGGGCCGGCCAGGTGCAGGGTGCGGGACGCCCCGGCGGCCTCCCGCTCGGCCTCGGTGATCTGCAGGAGGGCGTCGAGGTGCGGGGCTGCCTTGTGGGCGAGCTCGTCCCCGACGGCGGTGGGGGTGACCCCGCGGGCCCGCCGGTGGAACAGGGGGCGGCCCAGCTGGCGTTCGAGGGTGCGGATCTGGGACGTGACGGCGGGCTGGGACAGCCCGAGGAGCGCAGCGGCACGGGTGAACGAGCCGGCCCGGTGTACGGCGACGAAAGTGCGCAGCAGGGCCAGGTCCATGAGGGGCCCCTCTCGGTGGGGGCCTTCAACTATAAATATGTCGATAGGCCCCTGTCGTTACCGTGATTGGACTCTGACGCTGGGTCAACTAGCCTTGAACACGTGGTTCTTCGCGCGGAACCCGGGGTGGTCCGAGCCAAGAGGGGGGAGGCTCGGACCGCCCTTCGCGCGCTGCGGGGCGCGTCAGCCGCGGCCCTTCCCGGCGGCGTCGAGGGCCCGCAGCACGTCCGCGACCAGGTCCTCGGTGTCCTCGGCGCCGGCGGAGAAGCGGATGAAGCCTTCCGGGACCGGGTCGCCGCCCCATCGCCCACGCCGCTCCGCGGTGGACCGCACGCCGCCGAAGCTGGTGGCGTCCTCGACGAGGTGCAGAGCGGACAGGAACCGCTCGGCGAAGGCGCGCTCGGGCAGGGTGAACGAGACGATCGAGCCGAATCCCCGCATCTGCCGGGAAGCCGTGGCGTGGGCGGGGTCCGAGGGCAGCCCCGGGTGGCGCAGCCCCGCCACCTCGGCGCGGTCGGCCAGGGCCTCCGCGACCGCCAGGGCGTTGGCCCACTGGCGCTGCGCGCGGAGCTGGAGGGTGGCCAGGGAGCGGTGGGCGAGCCAGGCCTCCATGGGCCCCGGGATGGCCCCGACGATCTTGCGCCAGCGGCGGACTCCGGCGGCGAGCTCCGCGTCGCGGCAGACGACGTAGCCGAGGAGGATGTCGCCGTGGCCGGTCAGGCCCTTGGTGCCGCTGGCGACGGAGAAGTCGGCCCCGAGCTCCAGCGGCCGCTGCCCGAGCGGGGTGGCGAGGGTGTTGTCGACGGCGACCAGGGTGCCGCCCGCGCGGGCCGCGTCGGCCAGGCGCCGCACGTCGCACACGTCGAGCCCGGGGTTGGACGGTGTCTCGATCCACAGCAGCCGGGCTCCGTCGAGGGCGGCGAGCTGGCCGTCCCCGGCGGTCGGCGCGGTGCGGACGAGGATCCCGTACGCCTCCAGCTGCTCCCGGACCAGCGGTAGTGCCTGGTAGCCGTCGTCGGGCAGGACGACGGTGTCGCCGGCGCGGGCCTGCGAGAAGAGAACGGCGGAGACGGCGGCCATCCCGGAGGCGAAGACGACGGTGTCCACGTCCTGCCGGCCGGGGGCCTCCAGCTCCCCGATGGCCCGCTCCAACAGGGTCCAGGTGGGGTTGGTGTCCCTGCCGTAGGCGTACGGGCCGGTGACGTCGCCGGGGAGGTGGAAGTGGGCGGCGAAGACGGGGCCGGGCAGGGGTGGTTCGTTCTTCACCGGCGCGGGCAGCCCGGCGCGCACGGCCCGGGTGCCGTCGCCCGTCTCGTAAGTGCGGTCGGTCACGCGGCGTGCTCCTTCGTGTCCAGTGCCCCCCGTACGGCCTCCAGCAGGCCCGGGCATGCCGCCTCGACGAGCCGTAGGCACTCCTCGAACCCGTCGAGGGAGCCGTAGTAGGGATCGGGAACGTCCGCCCCGGCCGGGGCGGCGGGGTCATAGGAACGCAGCAGCCGGACCTTCGCCGCGTCCTCGGCGGTGGGCGCCGCGGCCCGCAGCGCGCGCAGGTGCCCCTCGTCCAGGGCGATGACGAGGTCGAGGGCGGCGAACCACGAGGCGCGGAACTGCCGGGCCCGGTGGTCCTGTGCGTACCCGGCGGCTTCCAGGACGGCGACGGTGCGCGGGTCCGCCCCGTCCCCCTCGTGCCAGCCGTCGGTTCCGGCACTGTCCATGTCGACCAGTCCGTCGAGCCCGGCTTCGGCGACACGCGCGCGGAACACGGACTCGGCCATGGGTGAGCGGCATATGTTGCCGGTGCAGACGAAGCACACGCGGTACACGGTCGCTCCGTTCAGTTCTTCTCGGGCAGGGCCATGTTCACGGCCCAGGACACGACGGCGATGATCACGCCGCCGAGCAGCGCGCTCCAGAAGTTGTCCACGTGGAAGCTGAGGTCGAACTGCTGGGCGAGCCATGACGTCAGCAGGAGCATGAGCGCGTTCACCACGAGGGTGAACAGGCCGAGGGTGAGGACGAACAGGGGCAGCGACAGGAGCTTCACCACCGGCTTGACGATGAGGTTCACCAGGCCGAAGACCAGGGCGACGAGGATCAGCGTCAGTGTTCGGCGCCCCAGCGGGCTGCCGTCGTCGAGCGTGATGCCCGATACCAGCCAGATGGCCACGGCGAGGGCGGCCGCGTTCGCCAGCGTCTTGACTACGAAATTCATGTGTCTGATCGTGGCAGAGAAGATCCCGGCGGCATATCGGTGGATCTGCCGATCCCGGACCGCGAGAACACGAGGGGCACAACGACGATGAAGGCCTTCCGGCTGGACGAGCTCGAAGCCGAGCGGCTCGCCAACGACGGCGCCTACCTGCAGTTCCTGCGCGAGCGGAACATGTCGGTCGGGCTGTACGCACTCGACGCCGGGCAGAGCGACCCGCAGCAGCCGCACCGCCAGGACGAGGTGTACTTCGTGGTCAGCGGCCGCGCCTCGATCACGGTCGGGGAGGAGACGACGACCGTGGCCCGCGGCAGCGTCGTCTACGTGCCGGCCGGCGTGCCCCACAAGTTCCACCACATCACCGAGGACCTGAAGGTGCTGGTGGTGTTCTCCCCGCCGGAGGCGTGACCGCGGCCGCCGGGTGGGGGTCGGACCCCCGATCCCCCTAGGGGCAGGATCAGGGGAGTCCGGGGGCTCGCGGGCCCCCGGACGCGGGCAGCGCCTCCTAGCATCGGTGACAGGGAAGCGGACCTCACCGACGGGGACGCGGAAGAGGAAGAGGTCGAGGACATGGACGGCATCCGAGAGACATTCGCAGGCATGCCCTGGTGGGTGAAGTGGGTCGCGATCCCGCTTCTGGTGCTCTTCGTCTTCGGCGGCGTCATCACGAGCATCCTCGGTGCCCTGATCGGGTTCGCCTTCAAACTGCTGCTCTTCGTCGCCCTGGTCGGCGGCCTGGTCTTCCTGGTGAAGAAGTTGGGTGGTAGCAGCGCGAAGTCCTCGTCCCGCGAGTGGTAGCGGGCGGGTACGGGCCCCGCTCGGGGCCGCCCGGGACTAACCCGGGTGGCCTAACGCGGGGCTCCACGCCGCTCACCGGGCGGGACGCGATCGCTAAAGTGCAACCTGCGCCGTCCCCCTGGGTGCGAACGCCGGTACGGCCGCTCCGACCTTCGGCCCTGCCCCGCAGGAACGAGCACGGCCCCAGGACCCGCGGCATGTGCGGGGGCGGCCCCCGCAGGGCAGGCCCAAAAGCCCGCCGCCACGCCTGGGGGTGAGTCCTTGTCTCCGGTTCACAATGCCGGTGTGCCGACACTGATCGGTTCGGTGCAGCGGGCGTTGAGGCTGCTCGAAGCGGCCGCCTCCCATAGTGGGGGAGCCCCGGCGAAACAACTGGCGCGCGAGGCCGGGCTCCCCCTTCCCACCGCGTACCACCTGCTGCGGACGCTCACGCACGAGGGATACCTGCGCCGTGAGGGCGGCGTCTTCGTCCTCGGGGACGCGGCCGGACGGCTGGCGGTCGGCGGATTGCAGCAGAAACGTCGCACCATGATCCGGGATTCGCTCGCGCACTTCCGCGACGCGGTCGGGGCGCCCGTCTACTTCGCGGTCTTCCGCGAGGGTGAAATCGAGGTCGTGGGCGTGTCGGACACCCCGGCGGACCCGGCCGTCGAGGAGTGGGCCGACTTCCGGGCGACCGGCCACGCGCACGCGATCGGGCAGTGCCTGCTGGCCCAGCTCGACGAGGAGACGCGCCGGGACTACTACGACCGCCATCCCGTAGAGGCCATCACCCCGTACACCGTGCGGGACCAGCGCGCCCTGGAGCAGAAGATCGGTTCGCTGGGGCGGATGCAGCCCGTGACCGAGCGTCAGGAGTACGCGCTGGGCACCGTGTGCGCCGCGATCCCGATCACTGCCGGAGACGCCGCCGCCACGATGGCCATTTCTCTCCCTTTCCATCAGCACGAAAGACTGCCATGGGTAGTCGATCGGCTACGGAGTGAAGTAGGCGCGCTGTTGAGTACCCTCTCCTTCTCTATCAGTATCTGAAAACTCACTCCTTGTGATCCGCTAGCGCTTCCACCAATCTTGTCAAGGGGGTCCCGGGGGGTCATTCCTGGCCACTTCCACAACAGCGGGGTAGGCAATGCGCGAGTCGGTACAGGCAGAGGTCATGATGAGCTTCCTCGTTTCGGAGGAGCTCTCGTTCCGGATCCCGGTGGAGCTCCGGTACGACGCCGGCGACCCGTACGCGGTACGGCTGACCTTCCACCTCCCCGGAGACGCGCCGGTGACCTGGGCGTTCGGGCGGGAGCTCCTGCTCGACGGCATCAACAAGCCGTGCGGGGAGGGCGATGTCCACATCGCCCCGACTTCGACCGAGGAACTGTCCGACGTCCACATCCGGCTCCAGGTCGGCAGCGACCGCGCCCTCTTCCGGGCCGGCGCCGCGCCGCTCGTCGCCTTCCTCGACCGCACCGACCGGCTGGTTCCGCTCGGCCAGGAGCGCAGCCTCGGCGATTTCGAGCTGAGCCTCGACGAGGCCCTCGACAGGATCCTCGGCGAGTCCCGGCAGAACGAGCAGAACGCCGGCTGACGGCCCTGTTCAGCGCTTGCGCCTGCGGCCCCGTCCGCCCCGGCCCCCACGGCCGGCGCCCGGGGCCGCCGCCGTACCGGTTGCCACCGCCGTCGGCCGGTCTGCGGACACCACCAGCGCTGCGAGCACCGTCGTCACGGGGACCGAAGCCACCAGGCCGATCGAGCCCACCAGGGTCCGGACGATCTCCACCGCGACGAGCTCGCTGTTGGCCACCGCGCCCACGCTGCTGTTCGCGATCGAGAACAGCAGCAGCAGGGGCAGGGCCGCGCCCGCGTAGGCCAGCACCAGGGTGTTGACGACGGACGCGATGTGGTCGCGGCCGATGCGGATGGCCGCGCGGTACAGCGCCCGCGGCCCCATCGCCGGGTCGGCGTGGTGGAGTTCCCAGACCGCCGAGGTCTGGGTGACCGTCACGTCGTCGAGCACGCCGAGCGATCCGATGATGATGCTCGCGAGCAGCAGACCGCTCATGTCGATGTCCGGGTACAGCCCGTGGATCAACCCGGTGTTGTCGTCGGTGTTGCCGGTGAGGAACGCCCAGTCGATGAACACCGAGCCCAGGAGTCCGATCAGCAGCAGCGAGACGAGCGTGCCGAGGACCGCGACGGAGGTGCGGGCGGTCAGCCCGTGGCACAGGTAGAGCGCGATCAACATGATGGCGCTGGCCCCGATGACCGCGACGAGCAGCGGATTGGAGCCCTGCAGGATCGCCGGGAGGATGAACAGGGTCAACACGGCGAAGCTGATGGCGAGGGCGATCAGCGCGAACAGGCCGCGCATCCGCCCCACCAGGACCACCACCACGGCGAAGATGCCGGCCAGCACCGCGAGCGGGATCTTGCGGTTCACGTCGATGACGGAGTACTGCAGGTCCCGGGGCGCGTCGGGGGCGTAGGCCACGACCACCTCCTGACCGTCCTCCAACTGCCGGGGCGCCCCCGGTTGGACGATCTCGAAGAAGGTGCGGCCCTTGTCGCGGCCGGTGCCCACCTCGATGGTGGCCTTCTTGCACTGGCCGTTCTGCGCGGCCTGCGCCTCGCGGCCCTCCGGGGTCGAGGGGTTGGCCGTGGCCGGCACCTGCGAGGCGTTCACGGATTTGCAGTCGACCCGTTCGAGTGCGACGACCCGGCCCTGCTCGGTCTGGCGGTCGAAGCCCACACCGGAGCGCTCGTGCGAGGGGGCGCCGCCCGGCCACAGCACCGCCATGCCCACGAACACGGCCGTGGCGAAGGGGATCAGTACGGCCGCGATGACCTTGCGCAGGTGCTTCGATACGGGAGCCGCAGGCCCGTGGCCGTGGGAATGTCCGTGGCCATGGCCGTGGTCGGCATGCGCGTGGCCGGTGTGACCCGTGGGCTCGGCGGGCTCGTCGGGGGGCTGAGTCGAGGACGTCACCGGCTGATCATCGCAAGAGTTGACGGGGCCCACTGTTCAGCACGCCACACATGACGCTAGCGTGGGGGCACCTTTGCACAACGCGGGAGCTCGGAGCACCGGGCTGAGAGGGCGCTGATCACCGTACGCGGCACGACGTGCGTACGGGAGGAGGCTGCGCCGACCGCCGAACCTGTTACCGGGTAATGCCGGCGTAGGGAGATCAGGTCTCATGACCATTCAGGACGCACGCACGCCTGCCGTCGGCTCGGACGCCGACGGCCAGACCGAGCGCCAGCCGGGCTGGCACAAGGGTTACGTGGCGGGCTCCCGCCCCGACATCCGGGTGCCGGTTCGTCAGGTCCATCTCACCAACGGCAAGGACGTGACCCTCTACGACACGTCCGGTCCGTACACCGACCCGCAGGCCGAGACCGACGTCCGCCGCGGCCTGCCCCCGCTGCGCGAGAACTGGATCATCGGCCGCGGCGACACCGAGGAGTACGCGGGCCGTCCCGTGCGCCCCGAGGACGACGGCATCAAGCACACCTCGCCGCGCGGCGGTCTCAAGAACCTCGACGCCGTCTTCCCGGGCCGCCCGCGCCTGCCGCGCCGCGGCCGCGGCGGCCAGGCCGTCACGCAGCTCGCATACGCCCGTCGCGGTGAGATCACCCCGGAGATGGAGTTCGTCGCGATCCGCGAGAACGTCTCCCCGGAGGTCGTGCGCGAGGAGATCGCCGCAGGCCGCGCTGTGCTGCCCGCGAACGTGAACCACCCGGAGATCGAGCCGATGATCATCGGCAAGAAGTTCCTGGTGAAGGTCAACGCCAACATCGGCAACTCCGCGGTCACCTCCTCCATCGAGGAGGAGGTCGAGAAGATGACCTGGGCCACCCGCTGGGGCGCCGACACGGTCATGGACCTCTCCACCGGTCGCAACATCCACACCACCCGCGAGTGGGTGCTGCGCAACTCTCCCGTCCCGATCGGCACCGTGCCGCTCTACCAGGCGCTGGAGAAGGTCGACGGCAAGGCCGAGGAACTGACCTGGGAGATCTACAAGGACACGGTCATCGAGCAGGCCGAGCAGGGCGTCGACTACATGACGGTCCACGCCGGCGTGCTGCTGCCGTACGTACCGCTGACGGCCCGTCGCAAGACCGGCATCGTCTCGCGCGGCGGCTCGATCATGGCTGCGTGGTGCCTGGCGCACCACAAGGAGAACTTCCTCTACACGAACTTCGAGGAGCTCTGCGAGATCCTCGCGGCGTACGACGTGACGTACTCGCTGGGCGACGGCCTGCGCCCGGGCTCGATCGCGGACGCCAACGATGCGGCGCAGTTCGCCGAGCTGAAGACGCTGGGCGAGCTGAACAAGATCGCGAAGCGGCACGACGTGCAGACCATGATCGAGGGCCCGGGCCATGTCCCGATGCACAAGATCAAGGAGAACATCGACCTCCAGCAGGAGATCTGCGAGGAGGCGCCGTTCTACACGCTCGGCCCGCTGACGACGGACGTCGCCCCGGCGTACGACCACATCACCTCGGGCATCGGCGCGGCGATGATCGCCTGGTGGGGCACGGCGATGCTCTGCTACGTCACGCCCAAGGAGCACCTCGGCCTGCCCAACCGCGACGACGTCAAGACCGGCGTCATCACGTACAAGATCGCCGCACACGCGGCGGACCTGGCCAAGGGGCACCCGGGCGTCCAGGAGTGGGACGACGCCCTGTCGGACGCGCGTTTCGAGTTCCGCTGGGAGGACCAGTTCAACCTGGCCCTCGACCCGGACACGGCCCGCGAGTTCCACGACGAGACGCTCCCGGCCGAGCCGGCGAAGACCGCGCACTTCTGCTCCATGTGCGGCCCGAAGTTCTGCTCGATGAAGATCTCCCAGGACATCCGGCGCGAGCACGGCGGCGACCTGAAGGCGGATGAGATCGAGGCGGGCATGGCGGCGAAGTCCGCCGAGTTCGCGGCGACCGGCAACCGGGTCTACCTGCCGATCGCGGACTGACCTGCCGGGCCCGCCGGGCCGGACCCGCGACCCGTATGGGGGGGAGTCGCGGGCCCGGCGGGGGGCCCGGCCGGACGGGTGGTCGGTCAGCCCGGCCGACCGGCCGCCCGCCCGTAGGGGGCTTGCGCTGGAGTGCACTCCAACTCCTACAGTGCCGCCCCATGACCATGAGATACCGCAGTCTGGGCCGCACCGGCATGGAGGTCAGTGCACACTGCCTCGGGACCATGATGTTCGGGGCGGTGGGGAACCCGGACCACGACGCATGCGTGCGGATCATCCATGCCGCTCTCGACCGGGGCATCAACTTCATCGACACCGCGGACATGTACTCGGCCGGCGAGTCCGAGGAGATCGTGGGCAAGGCCCTCCGCGGCCGCCGCGACGACGTCGTGCTCGCGACGAAGGTCCACTTCCAGATGGGTGAGGGCCGCAACCGCAGCGGTAACTCGCGGCGTTGGATCGTGCGCGCCGTCGAGGACAGCCTGCGCCGGCTGGACACCGAGTGGATCGACCTCTACCAGGTGCACAGACCGGACCCCACGACGGACGTCGAGGAGACCTTGTCGGTCCTCGGTGATCTGGTGCGGGCGGGGAAGATCAGGGCCTTCGGCTGTTCGACGTTCCCCGCCGAGGAGCTCGTCGAGGCGCACCACACCGCCGAGCGGCGCGCACTGCCGAGGTTCCGGACGGAGCAGCCGCCCTACTCGGTCCTCGCGCGGGGCATCGAGGCCGACGTCCTGCCGGTGGCCCAGCGGTACGGGATGGGCGTGCTCACGTGGAGCCCGCTCGCCTCCGGGTTCCTGAGCGGCAGGTACCGCCTCGGCGGGTCCATCGACCTGACCTCGGGACGGGCCGCACTCACTCCGGCGCGCTTCGACCCGGCGATCCCCGGCAACCTCGCCAAGCTCGAGGCCGTGGAGAAACTCGTCGAGCTCGCCGACGGCATCGGTTGCACCCTGCCCGAGCTGGCCGTCGCCTTCCCGCTCGCGCACCCCGCCGTCACCTCGGTGATCATCGGGCCGCGGACCATGGACCAGCTGGACTCGCTGCTCAAGGGTGTGTCCGTGGTGCTCGACGACGCCGCGCTCGACCGCATCGACGAGATCGTGCCTCCCGGGACGAACCTCTACCACCCGGACGGGGTCTGGCGCCGGCCGGCGCTGGCGGATGCCGCGCTGCGGCGCCGTCCGCTGGGGGACCGCCCCGCCGGGTGAGGTGCGGGCCGATGGCACCGCTGCCGCCGGGGGGTGCGGTCCGGTCGGGGTGGCACCCCGGCCGGACCGCACGGGCTACACCCCCACTGTGGGCGATGTTTCACGTGAAACGGGGAGGGACGGGCTGCCGCGGTCCAGGGCGTAGCCGCGGTTGGTCTCGGTTTGACGCCGGTAGTTCTCGGGGAGGTCGGGCAGGGCGAGCAGCCGGTCGCAGGCGCGCAGCGAAGCGGCCGTGTCCCCGATCCAGTAGGCGGTGATGGAGTGCTCGAAGAGCAGCCCCCACCGGTAGACCCACGGGTGGACGAAGAGCAGGTCCGTCGGGACCGGCCGGTCCAGGACGGCCGAGGTGATCGCGTGCGCGGCATGGTGGCGACCCAGCAGGCGTAGCCGGGAGGCGAGTTCGTAGCAGGCCTCCAGGCGCCCGGGCCGGAACTCCCAGGCGCGTGTGAGGGCGTCCATCGCGGCCGGCCAATCCCCGGCGTCGGCGTTCAGGACGCCGACCTGGAGCAGGGCGTAATAGGCTTCCTCCTCCCAGCCACCCATGGCCGCCCGGCGTTCGTAGAGCCGGATCGCCTCCGCGGTGTTCCCCATGTCCCGCATGGTCTGTGCGAGATAGAAGACCGTCCGGGTGTTCGTGGGATCCCGTTCGAGTTCGGCGCCGAGCAGGCGGGCGTCACGCTCGAACTTGTCGTGCCGGGAGCCGCCGTCGGCGTGGTCCTCGATGACGAGCGCGTCGAGGTTCTCCTGCATGCCGGGTCGCTGGTCGTACTCGTCGGGGCGGTCGCAGGTCAGGTACTCGTGGGTGACGCCCTCGTACCGCCAGGGCAGGTCGCCGCGGACCAGGCGCTTGATCCGGTACTCCGTCGTGCCCTCGTGCCGCAGCATGTACGACTGCGCGGTGAGCGGCGGTAGTGGCCCGTGGCGGCGCAGCACCAGGTCGGCGTCGAGGAGGAGCAGGTAGTCGGCCTTGCCGCGGGCGTGCGCGATGTTGAGGCTGCGGTTGTGGCCGAAGTTCTTCCAGGGCTCCTCGTGGAGCTCTCCGGGGATCGCGCGCAGCGCGTCGCGGATCAGCTGCTGGGTGCCGTCGGTGGATCCGGTGTCGGAGATGACCCAGGTGTCGATGAGGTCCCGTACCGAGTCGAGGCAGCGTTCGATGACGGCGGACTCGTTCTTCACGATCATGCAGAGGCAAATGGTCGGCTTCACGGCCGCCGACCCTAAGGACGGGTCCGCCCGTGCCCCGTGCGGCACGCCGGTCCGCGGCCCCGGGCGGCTGGCGCACACGGCCATGTGGCCCTGTGTGCTGGTCCGTTCGTCTGACCAATGGGCGAGCCGGACCGGAGCGGGGGGAAAGGCTCTTCAGGATGACCCTCGCGGGGTCCGCGCAGGCGTGCGGGCTTCGGGGAAACATTCGATCCCGTGCACGAGGAGCGGTACATGAGTTCTGAGGACAGGCCCCGATCTTCCTTGGGGCCGCTGCCCCGCCGGACGGGCTGGCTGGTCGGGGGCACGTTCGCCTCCGTGGCACTGGTACTGGCCGGCTTGGCGGCCCCGGCGGCCGTGGGCGCACCGCAGTCCGGAGGGTCCGTGGTGGTTCCGGACAGCGGCGACCGCTGTGCGACCACCGCGAACAAGGCGATGGGCCCGGCGGAGGCGGCGCAGCCGACGGGCAACGACAAGTGCAAGGGCGAGCGGGGGCCCACCGGTCCGACGGGCCCCAAGGGGAAGAAGGGACCCACCGGCCCGAAGGGGAAGACGGGCAAGACGGGCCCGACCGGCCCGACGGGCGCCACCGGCCTCACCGGTCCGACGGGTGCCACCGGGTCGACAGGCCCGACCGGTCCGACGGGTGCCACGGGTGCCACCGGCGTCGGCGTGACCGGCCCGACCGGTCCGACGGGTCCCACGGGCACGCAGGGCGCCAGCGGACAGTGCTTCGACGTTGACGCCTACCGGCCCGCCGCCTCCCGCGAAGTGAAGGCCGTCCTCTCGGACACCATCACCTACGTGGGAATCCGCAGCCTGACCCCGGCTCCCCCCGGCCCGTGGCACTGGTACGACCTGACCGACACCGGGGACACCTACCCGACGGACGCTTGCGCCGTGTCGATCTCCGAGCGTGCCAACATCGTCAACATCGAGGTCCTGACCACAGCGGGCGAGATCTACGAAACCGCCTGCAGGGTCGTCCCGGCCACGCCAGCCCTCGTCTGCAACGAGGTATGGGCACCGGCGAACCCCCAGCCGGTGGCAGGCGCCAACGGCCTGGCCCGGTTCACCCACAGGGCACTGTCCCACGAGGACATGAACATCAAGCCCGAAGAGATCAAATAGGGCGCGGAGCCGGCACCGGCCGACGTCAGTGCGGTCCGGTCTTCGGCCCGCCGAATTCGGGGCTGGAGTAGTCCGGCGGCGTGTAGCCGGGCCGGGTCCCCTGTGAGGGGGATCCGGGGCTGGTGAAGTCGGGCCGGGTGTATCCCAGGTTGGGGATGCGCCCGGCCTTCGGCGTGGCGGGGAGGGGGCGCGCCGGCTCCGCCGCCGGATCCGCCAGGGCCTCGCGCAGGAACGGCAGGATGCCCCGCTCCAGCAGGGCGTTCCGCCAGGCCTCGCGCGCCAGCGTGACCTCGTCGGGTGCGGCTTCGGCCCCGTCCCCGGCCACCACCTCGGTCGCCCGGTTGCGTACGGCCGTCACCAGCAGCGCGACCACCGCGCCGAACAGGGTGACCGCCGTCAGCGCGCCGAAGAGCCAACCGGCCGTCAGCATCGTGTCGGCGAAGGCGGGTTCGGGCTCGACCGCCTTCAGGACGTAACCGACCAGCAGGAAGATCACCATGGCGGTGGCCGCCAGGACCGGGGCGAGGACCGCGACCATGGCGGTGATGCCCGCCCCGTCGCTCCCCTCCCGACCGCTCTCCCGGTAGTCCGCCCGCGGGGTGGAGCGGATTTCCTCGCGCTGCGCGCCGCGCACCTTCACGTAGTGGTCGTACTCGGCCGCGGCCGCGGCCGCCAGCAGCGCATTGGCCCCGACGGCCATGATGCGCAGTTGTTCGGCGGTGAGCCGTTCCCCCAGCCCGTCGAGTCCGGGCCGCTCGTGTGCGGTGCGCAGCGCCTCGTCGAGGAGCCGGTCGAACTCCGGCCGGTCTTCGGTCAGCAGGTGCGGAGCGCTGTTCATGTGCATCCCCCGATGCTCCGTGCGGGCCGGTTTGCCCGCGTAGACCCGGGCGCCGGCACAAACGGAGGAGAGCCTGCTACGGATAGAGCGATGGTAGAGGGCCCATGCCACGCCGTGACAGGGGCTTTCCCGAAATACGCCCTTCCTGACAAGCCTCAGTCGGTCAGCGGGAGTTGTACGACCAGGAGCTTGCCGGCCATCGTCACACCGCCGTCCATCGCGATGGCGAGGCCGCCCGCGTACACATGGGGGCCGTCGACGACCTCCGGACCGCCGCTGCCGTCACCGTCCTCGGTGCCCACCTCGCCCAGCAGGTACGGGATGGGGCTGTGGCCGTGTACGACCCGGCCGCCGCCGTAGGTGTCGAGGAGCTCGCGCACGGCCTGCGGGCCGGTCTCCTCGTCGCGGAAGGCGAACCGCTTGGTGAACTTGCGGAACAGGTCCCAGGTGATGTCCGCGTCGTTGCGGTTGAGCAGCTCGTGGATGGTGTCGTTGACGTCCTCGATGGAGTCGCCGTAATCGAGGTACGCGGTGGTGTCGGAGTGCAGCAGCAGGTGCCCGTCCACCAGCACGGCCGCGTCCAGGCGTGACATCCACTGCAGGTGGACGTCCTCCAGCCGCTCCATGTCGGTGCGCTGGCCGCCGTTCAGCAGCCAGGCGGCCTGGAAGGTGGCCGTGCCGGCGCCCGACTGGACCGGCGTGTCGCCGAACCGCTTGGCGCCGATGAGCAGCAGCTCGTGGTTGCCCATGAGCGCCTTGCAGTAGCCGCCCGCCGCGGCGGCCTCGGCGGACAGCCGCATGACGAGGTCGATCACACCGATGCCGTCGGGCCCGCGGTCGGTGAAGTCGCCGAGGAACCAGATGCGGGCGTTCCCCGCCGACCAGCGCTGGTCGGCGTCGATGATGCCCTGTGCCTGGAGCTCGGCGACGAGCTCGTCGAGGTATCCGTGCACGTCGCCGACGACGTAGAGCGGGCCGGGGCCGCTCGGCGCCTGCTGGGGGACGTAGTGCACCTGGACGGTGTCGCCGGGGCCGCCGAGACCGCCGCGGCCGATGACCGGGAGATCGCGCTGGGTGGGGGTGTAGTCGTCCATGCTGCCCTCCGCGGGCGGCATGCCCACGGGGGGCTGCGGGGGCACGTGCGGCACCGGCGGCGCGGCCGGGACCGGCGGCACCGGCGCAGGCGCGGGCGGCACCGGGCCGGGAGGCGGCGGGACCGCTCCCGGGGCGGGCGCGGGCTCGCCGTAGTACGCGGGGTACTCGCCGTAGACCGGGGCCTCTTCGGCAAGTCGCGCGGGCACGCCGTACGGATGGGGCTCGGTGACCGGCACCCGGAAGTCCCGCAGCGTCTCCGTCCGCATCGCGGGTCCCTGACCGGCCCCCTGAGTCATCGACCCCTCCACCACCGTCGCGCTGCCGTACACCTGCGGATCCGCCCGCCCTCCGGGTCGGAGGATCCGTGATGTCGTGCGCCCATCATAGGAATGCAGCTCGCGCTGTGTGACGCACCAGGGGTGGTGAATCCTGTGCGGAACCGATCGTTCCTGCCGCTTTATCCCGAAATCTGCGTTGCCGAACTCTCCGGCGGGGTCGTCGACCCCGCCGGAACGACGGTGCAGCGGTCAGTCCTGGGCCGGAGACCGGGGCGGGCTGATCGTCGTCCGGGGCCTCCTGCGCTGCGAGGACGTACGGACGATCAGCTCGGTCGGGACGACCTGTTCGACGGTGCGCCCGGTGTCGACGCCCTCGATGGCGTCGATGAGCAACTGCACGACGGCGGTGCCGATGCGGCGCGGCTTGAGGGAGAGCGTGGTGATCGGCGGCTCGGTGTTGGCGTACACGGTGGACTCGCTGCAGCAGACGAGCAACAGGTCCTCGGGAACGCGCAGGCCGTAGCGGCGCGCCGCGGCGAGCAGGTCGGTGCCGTTCGGGTCGAACAGCCCGTAGACGGCGTCCGGCCGGTCGGGCCGGGCGAGCAGGCGGTCGGCGGCGACCGCCCCCGCGCACGGGTCGTGGGCGGGGTAGGACTCGTACACGGGGTCCTGGCCGACGCGCTTGCACCAGTTGAGGTAGGCGGTGGTGGACAGGTGGGTGTATGTGTCGGTGGTCGTGCCGGTCAGCAGCCCGATGCGGCGGGCTCCGGCGGCGGCGAGGTGGTCCAGCAGGTTGAGCACGGCCGCCTCGTGGTCGTTGTCGACCCAGGCGGTGACCGGGAGGGAGCCGGCGGGGCGCCCGTCGGAGACCACCGGAAGGCCCTGGCGGACCAGCTCGGTGACGACGGGGTCGTGGTCCGAGGGGTCGATCACGACGGTGCCGTCGAGGGCGACGTTGGACCACACGTCGTGCCGGGAGGTGGCCGGCAGGATGACGAGGGCGTAGCCGCGGGCGAGCGCGGCCGAGGTGGCGGCTCTGGCCATCTCGGCGAAGTACGCGAACTCGGTGAAGGTGAAAGGTTCATCCCCGTACGTGGTGACGGTCAGGCCGATGAGGCCCGATTTGCCGGTACGGAGGGTGCGGGCCGCGGCGGAGGGGCGGTACCCCAGCCGGTCGGCGACCTCGCGGACGTGGCGGCGGGTGGCATCGGGCAGTCGCCCCTTGCCATTGAGCGCGTCGGAGACTGTCGTGATCGAGACGCCCGCCGCGGCGGCCACGTCCCTGATGCCGGCCCGGCCCTGCCGGCCGGCGGCCCGCCGGGTGGTCTCGGTCCGGCTCACCTGATGCTTCCCTGCTGCTGTCATGGCGAGCCGATAGTAGGGCTCGGTGGGGAAGGCGGTCCGGATGCATATGCACGCGTTGACAGGCACGTTTCTGCATGGTTCGCCACCCCCAATGACCTTGGAAATAAAGGCATTTGAGAGTTCGCAGTGAATGGGCCCTTTGCTGACGGGTCCGAGCATGCCAAAACGGCGCGGTCCTGGGGCGTTCCCAACTCACCTGTACGAGGGATGCGCGCCACGGCGCAGGCCACCGGCGCACGCATATATGCGTGCGCTCCCCCGCAATCCTGGCGCCGCCATTTTCGCCGGAGCGGAATCCTCTTAAGGTGAGCAGTATTGAGTCGACGGCGACGTCCGACGGGATGGTCTAGGAGGACCTGCGGTGAGCGAGATGACCCCTAAGCTGCGCGCCGAGCTGGACGGCATCCCCGTCTACAAGCCGGGCAAGCCCGCCGCCGCGGGCGGTCCCGTCGCGTACAAGCTGTCCTCGAACGAGAACCCGTACCCGCCGCTGCCCGGCGTGCTGGAGACCGCGGTGGCGGCGGCAGGCCAGTTCAACCGCTACCCGGACCTGGCCTGCACCCGGCTGGTGAACGAGCTCGCGGAGCGGTTCGGGATCCCGGCCGACCACATCGCCACCGGCACCGGCTCGGTGGGCGTGGCCCAGCAACTGGTCCAGTCGACCGCCGGCCCCGGCGACGAGGTGATCTACGCCTGGCGCTCCTTCGAGGCCTACCCGATCATCACGCAGATTTCGGGTGCGAAGTCCGTGCCGGTCCCGCTGGCCCCCGGGGACGTGCACGACCTCGAGGCGATGTACGACGCGATCACCGAGCGGACCCGCCTGATCTTCGTTTGCAACCCCAACAACCCGACCGGCACCGCCGTGCGCCGAGCGGAGCTGGAGCGCTTCCTGGACCGGGTGCCCTCGGACATCCTCGTGGTCCTCGACGAGGCGTACCGCGAGTTCGTCCGCGACCCCGAGGTGCCGGACGGCATCGAGCTCTACCGCAACCGTCCGAACGTCTGCGTGCTGCGCACCTTCTCCAAGGCGTACGGCCTGGCCGGCCTGCGCATCGGCTTTGCAGTGGCACACGAGCCGGTGGCCGCGGCCCTGCGCAAGACGGCGGTGCCGTTCGGTGTGAGCCAGCTGGCCCAGGACGCGGCGGTCGCCTCGCTGCAGGCCGAGGACGAGCTGATGGGCCGGGTCGGTTCGCTGGTCGCCGAACGGACCCGGGTCCACGAGGGGCTGCTCGGCCAGGGCTGGACGGTCGTGCCGGAGACGCAGGCCAACTTCGTGTGGATGCGGTTGGGTGAGCGGACCCTGGAGTTCGCCGCGGCCTGCGAGAAGGCCGGCGTGGTGGTCCGGCCCTTCCCGGGCGAGGGCCTGCGGATCACGATCGGTGAGTGCGAGGCGAACGACATCTTCCTGCACACGGCGGAAGCCTTCTTCAAGGAGATGTAGTGCTGTGAGGGGGTGTGGCGCTCGCGCGAGCGCTATGCCCGCTCCACCCGGATCGGGTCGCCGTCCCGGACGGTGGCCAGCAGGCGGACGTCGCCGTCGAAGGAGCCGAGGACGTTGCACGGGCTCGCCAGGCGGCTCTCGCCCCCGCGCGAGATGGGCGTCGGGCCGTAGGGGAGCGCGAGGGCGTCGCCCTCGGTCCAGAACGCGACGGTGCCCGGTTCGACGACCTGTCGGGCGTCGTGTTCCAGGGCCACGGCGACGCCGGTGTCGAAGTAGACCTCCTCTCCCCAGGTCTGGGCGGAGGCGGAGATCGGGAGGGCCTCGGCCAGCGCACTGCTGGTCGGGGTCTCCTCGAGGGTTGCGGTGAGGTGGCCGGCGGGCCACGAGATGCGGATCTTCATGGGGCGTAAGTCAACATTTTGTTGAATGCGTTGGCTAGGGGACCCCCGGCTGAAAGTCGCTGGAGCCGGTACGACATAATGCTTGTGAATGTGAACGCGTTCACAAGCTCGACCGTTTCCTTCCTCAATGAGGGAAATGGGGGCTGACTTCGGCCATGACCACGGCGACCCGAAGGAGATGACGACGTGGACCTAGCTTTGGCGCCGGAAACACTGGCGCGCTGGCAGTTCGGCATCACGACCGTCTACCACTTCCTCTTCGTCCCCCTCACGATCTCCCTCGCCGCCCTGGTCGCGATCTTGCAGACCGCATGGGTGCGCACCGAGAAGGAGAAGTACCTCAAGGCCACGAAGTTCTGGGGCAAGCTCTTCCTGATCAACATCGCGATGGGTGTCGTCACCGGCATCGTCCAGGAGTTCCAGTTCGGTATGAACTGGTCCGACTACTCGCGGTTCGTCGGCGACGTCTTCGGCGCCCCGCTGGCCTTCGAAGCGCTCATAGCCTTCTTCTTCGAGTCCACCTTCATCGGCCTGTGGATCTTCGGCTGGGACAAGCTCCCGAAGAAGATCCACCTCGCCTGCATCTGGATGGTGTCACTCGGCACCGTGCTCTCCGCGTACTTCATCCTTGCGGCGAACTCCTGGATGCAGCACCCGGTGGGCTACCGCATCAACAAGGAAACCGGCCGCGCCGAGCTGACCGACTTCTGGCTCGTCCTGACCCAGAACACCACCCTGGCGCAGGTCTTCCACACCCTGACCGCGGCCCTGCTGACCGGTGGCGCCTTCATGGTGGGCATCGCCGCCTACCACCTGCTGCGCAAGAAGCACATCCCGGTGATGCGTACCTCGCTGCGGCTCGGCCTGGTCGCCGTCGTCATCGGCGGTGCGCTCGTCGCGATCAGCGGCGACACGCTCGCCAAGGTCATGTTCAAGCAGCAGCCAATGAAGATGGCCGCCGCCGAGGCCCTGTGGGACGGCGAGGAGAGCGCCCCGTTCTCCGTCTTCGCCTACGGCGACGTCGACAAGGGCCACAACAAGGTCGCGATCGAGGTGCCCGGCCTGCTGTCCTTCCTGGCCGACAACGACTTCGACTCGTTCGTGCCCGGCATCAACGACGTCAACAAGTCCGAGCAGGAGAAGTACGGCCCCGGCGACTACCGGCCGAACATCCCCGTCGCCTACTGGGGCTTCCGCTGGATGATCGGCTTCGGCATGGCCTCGGTCGCCATCGGCGCCGCCGGCCTGTGGCTGACCCGCAGGAAGTTCCTGCTCCCGCCGGCCCTGCGGACCGGTGACGACGAACGGCCGCACCTGGTCCTGTTCGCCAAGCCCCTCAGCCCCCGACTGACCCGGCTCTACTGGCTGGCCGCGATCTGGACGCTCGGCTTCCCTCTGATCGCAAACTCCTGGGGCTGGATCTTCACCGAGATGGGCCGCCAGCCCTGGGTCGTCTACGGAGTCCTGAGGACCAGGGACGCGGTCTCCCCGGGGGTTTCCCAGGCCGAGGTCCTCACCTCGATGCTCGTCTTCACCGCTCTGTACGCCGTACTCGCCGTGATCGAGGTCAGGCTGCTGGTCAAGTACGTCAAGGCCGGCCCGCCCGAGCTCACCGAAGCCGACCTCAACCCGCCGACAAAAATCGGCGGCCACGACTCCTCCGACCGGCCGATGGCCTTCTCGTACTGAGGCTGAGGGGACCACACCATGCAACTCCACGACGTCTGGTTCGTGCTCATCGCCGTCCTGTGGACCGGCTACTTCTTCCTCGAGGGCTTCGACTTCGGGGTCGGCGTCCTGACCAAGCTGCTCGCCCGCGACCGCAAGGAGAAGCGGGTCCTGATCAACACGATCGGGCCCGTCTGGGACGGCAACGAGGTCTGGCTGCTCACCGCGGGCGGTGCGACCTTCGCCGCCTTCCCCGACTGGTACGCCACCCTGTTCTCCGGCTTCTACCTGCCGCTGCTGGTCGTCCTGGTCTGCCTGATCGTCCGCGGCGTCGCTTTCGAGTACCGGCACAAGCGGGACGAGGACCGCTGGCAGACCAACTGGGAACACGCGATCTTCTGGACCTCGCTGATCCCCGCCTTCCTGTGGGGCGTGGCGTTCGCCAACATCGCCCGAGGCGTGAAGATCGACCAGAACAAGGAGTACGTCGGCACCCTCCTCGACCTGCTCAACGTCTACGCCGTCCTCGGCGGCTTCGTCACCCTCACCCTGTTCACCTTCCACGGCGCGGTGTTCACCGCGCTCAAGACGGTGGGTGAGATCCGCGACCGTGCACGGGCGCTGGCCACCCGGCTGGGCCTGGTCACCACGGTGCTGGCCCTCGTCTTCCTGGGCTGGACCCAGCTGTCGCATGGTGACGGGTGGAGCCTGGTCGCGCTGATCATCGCGGTGGCGGCGCTGGCCGGAGCCCTCGGCTGCAACCTGGCGGGCCGTGAGGGCTGGTCGTTCGCCCTGTCCGGGATCACCATCGCGGCGGCCGTCGCGATGCTGTTCCTGACGCTGTTCCCGAACGTCATGCCGTCCTCGCTGACCGATGCCTGGAGCCTCACGGTCACCAACGCATCGTCCAGCCCGTACACCCTGAAGATCATGACCTGGTGTGCGGCCGTGGCCACCCCGGTCGTCCTGCTCTACCAGGGCTGGACGTACTGGGTGTTCCGCAAGCGGATCGGCACGCAGCACATCGCCGACGCGCACTGACGCTGTCCGCCGACGCGCCCTGACCCCGTCTGGGAGATGTTTCACGTGAAACCGATCGACCCGCGCCTGCTTCGGTACGCCCGCTCCACCCGCCTCTTCCTGGCGGCGGTGGTGGCCCTCGGATGTGCCGGGGCGGGGCTGGTCATCGGTCAGGCGATGCTCATCGCCGAGATCGTGGTCGGCGCCTTCGAGAAGGGCCTGGACGGTGGGCAGCTGCGCACACCGCTGCTGTTCTTGGCGGCCGTGGCGGTGGGCCGCGGCCTCCTCGCCTGGCTCACCGAGCTCGCCGCCCACCGGGCGGCCGCGTCGGTCAAGTCGGAGCTGCGGGCCCGGCTGCTGGACCGCGCCACCGGTCTCGGGCCGGGCTGGCTGAGCGGGCAGCGAACGGGGTCGCTGGTGGCGCTGGCCACCCGGGGCGTGGACGCCCTCGACGACTACTTCGCGCGCTATCTGCCCCAGTTGGGGCTGGCGGTGGCCGTCCCGGTCGCCGTCCTCGCCCGGATCGTCACCGAGGACTGGGTGTCGGCGGCCATCATCGTGGTCACCCTGCCGCTCATCCCCCTGTTCATGGTGCTGATCGGCATGGCCACCCAGACGCGGATGGACCGCCAATGGCGGCTGCTGTCGCGGCTGTCGGGGCACTTCCTCGACGTGGTGGCGGGCCTGCCGACGCTCAAGGTCTTCGGCCGGGCCAAGGCGCAGGCGGAGTCCATCCGCAGGATCACCGAGGACTACCGGCGGGCGACGATGCGCACCCTGCGCATCGCGTTCCTGTCGTCCTTCGCGCTGGAACTGCTGGCGACGTTGTCGGTGGCCCTGGTCGCCGTGACCATCGGCATGCGACTGGTCCACGGAGAACTGGACCTCTACACCGGCCTGGTCGTACTGATCCTGGCGCCCGAGGCGTACCTGCCGCTGCGGCAGGTCGGTGCCCAGTACCACGCGGCCGCGGAGGGGCTGGCGGCGGCGGAGGAGGTCTTCGAGGTCCTCCGGACGCCGGCCCCGGTGGGCGGGCCCGAAGGCCACACCACCGGGGCCCCCGGTGCCACCGGTGTCGGCGTGCCCGGGGCGGGACCGGCGGGGCTGCGGATCGAGGTCGACGGGGTGGCCGTACGGCATCCCGGGCGGGGCGAGGACTCGCCCGGGCCGGTCTCGTTCACAGTGGAGCCCGGCGAGTGCGTGGCCCTCACCGGACCCAGCGGGGCCGGCAAGTCCACGCTGCTCCACGTGCTGCTGGGATTCACGGCGCCGACCGCGGGCCGGGTGCGGATCGGCGGCGCGGACCTGGCCGGGCTCGCGCCGGAGCAGTGGCGGAAGCGGATCGCCTGGGTGCCGCAGCGGCCGCACCTGTTCGCGGGAACCCTCGCCGAGAACGTGCGTCTGGCCCGGCCGGACGCCTCCGACGAGGCCGTTGCGGCGGCCTTGGAGGACGCCGGGGCGGGTGGGTTCGTGGCCGCACTGCCGCACGGCATCGAAACGGTGCTCGGTGAGGGCGGCGCCGGCCTGTCCGCCGGGCAGCGCCAGCGGATCGCGCTGGCGCGGGCCTTCCTGGCGGACCGACCCGTGCTGCTGCTGGACGAGCCGACGGCGGCGCTGGACGGGCAGACCGAGGCCACGGTGGTCGAGGCCGTACGCCGCCTCGCGGTGGGGCGGACCGTCCTGCTGGTCGTGCACCGGCCGGCGCTCCTCGCCCTCGCGGACCGGGTACTGGAGCTCGGCGCCGGACCGGCGGGTGTGCCCGCGGCCATGTCGCACCCCGAGCCGGAGGATCGGGTGCCGGAGGGTCGGGCGTCCGAGGGGCGGGTGCCGGGGCCGCGGAACCACGAGTCCGAGGACACCGCCTCACAGGCCCCGCTGGTCGGGGCCGGCTGGGGCGACTCCGCCGGGCGGGACCCGCTGCGCCGGGTCAGGGACGTGGCCAAGGCCTGGCAGGGGCGGTTCCGGCTCGGCTTGCTGTTGGGGGCGCTGGCCGTCGGATGCAGCGTCGGGCTCATGGCCGTCTCCGGATGGCTCATCTCGCGGGCCTCCCAGCAGCCGCCCGTGCTGTACCTGATGGCGGCGGTCACGGCCACCCGCACGTTCGGCATCGGACGGGCCGTCTTCCGGTACGCGGAGCGGCTGGTCTCCCACGACGCCGTCCTGCGGATGCTGTCCGACCTGCGGGTGTCCGTCTTCCGGCGGCTGGAGCGCATCGCTCCCGCCGGGCTGCCCGCGCAGCGGCGCGGTGACCTGCTGGCCCGACTGGTGGCGGACGCCGACGCCCTGCAGGACTACTGGCTGCGCTGGCTGCTGCCGGTGGGCGCCGCCGCCCTCGTGGGCGGCGGGTCGGTCGCGTTCACCGCGTGGCTGCTGCCCGAAGCCGGTGCCGTTCTCGCCGCCGGACTGCTGGCTGCCGGGGTCGGGGTGCCGCTGGTCAGCGGGGCGTGCTCCCGGCGCGCGGAGCGCCGGCTGGCACCCGCCCGAGGGGAACTCGCCACCCGTACGGCCGACCTGCTGACCGGGACCGCAGAACTGACCGTCGCCGGCGCGCTCGGACGGCGCAAGGACGCCGTGCGCGAGAGCGACCGGATCCTGACCGCCATCGCCGCGCGCGGCGCCGCCGCCACCGGGCTCGGCAGTGGGCTGTCGGCCCTCGTGTGCGGGCTGACCGTGGCGGGCGCCGCGGCCTTCGCCGCCGGCGCGGTGCAGGACGGGCGACTGTCCGGGGTGGCCATGGCCGTGGCCGTCCTGACCCCGCTGGCCGCCTTCGAAGCGGTCGCCGGGCTGCCGCAGGCCGTGCAGTTCCGGCAGCGGGTGCGGCGCAGTGCCGAGCGGGTCTACGAGGTCATCGACGCCCCGGCCCCGGTGGCCGAGCCGGCGGTGCCCGTGCCGGTGCCCGCCTCGCCGTTCCCGCTCCGTCTGTCGGGTATCGCCGCCCGGCACCCCGGCCAGGAGGGCGACGCCCTGCACGGTCTCGACCTGACCCTGGAGGCCGGGCGGCGGACCGCCGTCGTCGGGGTCTCCGGCGCCGGCAAGTCGACCCTGGCGCAGGTCCTGCTCCGGTTCCTGGACCCGCGCGCGGGCTCGTACACCCTGGGCGGGACCGACGCCCGCGGGGTGGACGGGGACGAGGTCCGCCGGATCGTCGGCCTGTGCGCCCAGGACGCCCACATCTTCGACAGCTCGGTCCGGGAGAACCTGAGGCTGGCCCGTCCCGCGGCGAGCGAGGAGGAACTGCGGACGGTCCTGGCTGCGGCCCGGCTGCTGGAGTGGGCCGACGGGCTGCCGGACGGCCTCGACACCCTGGTCGGCGAACACGGCGCGCGGATATCCGGCGGCCAGAGCCAGCGCCTGGCGCTGGCCCGCGCCCTGCTCGCCGACTTCCCCATCCTCGTCCTGGACGAGCCCGCCGAGCACCTGGACCTCGGGACGGCAGACGCCCTGACCGCGGACCTGCTGGCCGCGACCGAGGGTCGCACCACCGTGCTGATCACGCATCGGCTGGCCGGGCTGGAAGCGGTCGACGAGGTCCTCGTCCTGGACGGCGGAGGCGTCGTCCAGCGCGGTGCCTTCGACGAGCTGGCCGTCGTCGAGGGCCCGCTGCGCCGCATGCTGGAGCGGGAGACGGCAGCCGACGGCGTACTGGCCGACTTTCCCTGATAAAACGGACTAACTAGGCTCACCTGCATGTCGCTGCAGCAGTCGCCGGAAGCGCCGGACCCGGCCCCTCGGGTTCCGGACCCGCTGGAGGCCGCCACCCTGGCCACCCGAAGTCTGCACGGGTTGTCCACCGAGCTCACGGCACGCGTGCCGCAGCTGCTGGAGGCCATGCGATCGGTTGGCACCGGCCTCGAACTGCACTCCACCCTCGACCGCATCTGCGAGACCGCCGCCGAGCTCGCGGACGCCCGGTACGCGGCGATCGGCGTCGTGGACACCGAGGGCCGCGGCCTGTCGGACTTCGTCACCTTCGGGATCGACGCCGAGGTGGCGGAGAGGATCGGGCACCGCCCGAACGGCAAGCGGGGCCTGCTCGGAGCGCTGATCTCGCATGCCGGGACCGTACGGCTGGCCGATCTCACGCAGGACCCCCGCTCGGCGGGCTTCCCGCCGCACCACCCACCGATGAAGACCTTCCTCGGTGTCCCGATCCGCGTGCAGGGGGAGATCTTCGGCAACCTGTACCTCGCCGAGAAGAACGGCGGCGGCGAGTTCAGCGACTACGACGTCCACATGGTCCGGGTGCTGGCCACCGAGGCGGGCATCGCCATCGGCAACGCCCGGCTGTACGAGGCCGCTACCCAGCGGGAGCGGTGGATCGACGGCTCGGTGGCCGTCACCACGGCCCTGCTGTCGGGCGGGGACGCGGACGACGCCCTTTCCGTGGTGGCCGAGCAGGCCCGCCGCCTCGCCGACTCCTCCGCCGGGATCGTGATGCTGCCGACCGATGACGGCGGAATGGAGATCGTCGCCGTCTCCACCGACACCGCGGCCACTTCGCTCGGTGTGGTCGTGCCGGCCGAAAGCCCGGTCGTGGCCCGGCTGCTGCGCGGAGAGCCGGTCTTCGTGGACGACGCCGCGGCCGACCCCCGCACGGCCAGCCCGCTGACCAGCCGGTTCGGACCCTGCATGATGTTGCCCCTGCACAGCGGCGGGCGGGTGCTGGGCGCCCTCGTCACCCCGCGCGACCGAGGCAAGAGGCCGTTCAGCGATGCCGAGCGGACCCTCGCCACCCAGTTCGCCTCCCAGGCCGCGCTCGCCCTGATGATGGCCGAGGCGCAACGCGACCGGGAGCGGCTCGCGGTGTTCGAAGACCGCGACCGGATCGCCCGGGACCTGCACGACCTGGTGATCCAGCGGCTGTTCGCCACCGGGATGATGTTGGAGAGCGCCCAGCGGCGTTCCGACGTCCCCGAGGTGCGCGAGGGCGTCGGGAAGGCCGTGGACGAGCTGGACGTGACCATCCAGGAGATCCGCACCGCGATCTTCGCGCTCCAGCAAGGTCCGGCGGAGGCGCCCTCGGGGCTACGGACCCGGGTCCTGCGGGAGATCAACATGGCGGCCGTGCCGCTCGGTTTCAAGCCCGCGCACCGCTTCCTCGGCCCTCTCGACGCGGTCGTCGGCGAGCTGGTGGGAAAGAACCTGATCGCCGCGCTCCGCGAGGCCCTGTCGAATGCGTTCCGGCATGCGGCGGCGACCCGGATCGAGGTCGTGGTCGATGCCACGGTCACCCTGTCCGACGGGCGGCCCGGGGTGAGGCTGGAGGTAGCCGATGACGGGATCGGCATCAGCGAGAACGGGCGCCGCAGCGGGCTGCGCAACCTGCGCCGGCGGGCCGAATCGCTGGGCGGCTCCAGCTCGTACGGACCGGGGATCGGCGAGCACGGCGGCGGGACGACCCTGCTGTGGGAAGCCCCGCTCTGACGCCGCGAGGCTGCTGCCGCCCGGGGCCGCGCCGCCGTTCGCTGTACTGCCGTCGCCTAGAGCTGCCGCTGCCGTCCGCCGAGGCCGGCCAGCATCTGCTCGATGACGACGGCGACCCCGTCCTCGTTGTTGGCGACGGTACGGCCGGAGGCCGCTGCGATCACATCCGGATGGGCATTGCCCATCGCGTACGAGGTGCCCGCCCAGCTCAGCATTTCCACGTCATTGGGCATGTCGCCGAACGCGACCACCTCCGACGGGGAGATGCCGCGCTCCTCGCAGCACAGCGCCAGGGTGCTGGCCTTCGAGACGCTCAGCTCGCTGATCTCCAGGAGGGCGGTCGGGCTGGAACGGGTGATCGAGGCGTGGTGTCCGGCCGCGGAGCGGGCGAGCACCAGGAACTCGTCGGGGGTCAGCTCGCCATGGTGCGCTAGCAGCTTCAGCACCGGGGCGGAGGTGTCGTCCGCCTCGACGCCGAGCAGCTTCTCCGCGGTGGCGACCTGGGCGCCCGGGTCCTGGAAGAAGGGTGGGTACTGAGGCTCGTAGTTGATGCCCGCGGTCGTCTCCACGGCGAAGGAGGTGCCGGGGGCGGCGGCCCGCAGGGTCTCGACGACCGTCAGTGCCGTGGCCCGGGGCAGTGCCCGGACCTGGACGAACTCCCGTCCGGCGTGGAGGTCGACGACCGCGGCGCCGTTCGCGCAGATCGCCAGGCCGTGTCCGTGCACGTGATCGCTGACCACGTCCATCCAGCGGGCCGGGCGGCCCGTGACGAAGAAGACCTCGATCCCGGCCGCTTCGGCGGCGGCGAGCGCGGCCACCGTGCGCGGCGAGACGGATTTGTCGTCGCGCAGCAGGGTGCCGTCGAGATCGGTGGCGATGAGCCGGGGAGTGGGGGTCTGCCCGTCCGGGCGCTGGGGAGCCGAGGTCACCGGTCCATCTTCACCCATGGGTCTGCTCTGGAGGACCCGGGCCCCGTGGGTCCGGGACCCCGATGGCGATGTTTCACGTGAAACATCGGGCTGCTGTGTTTCACGTGAAACATGGGCGGCGTCGTAGTCTCGAACGCATGAGTTTGCGTCTGAGCACTGTGATTCTCCCGGTACGACCGTGGCGCGAGGGCGGCCGCGACCAGTGGATACGGGCCGAGGAGCTGGGTTTCCACACCGCCTACAGCTATGACCACCTGTCCTGGCGGTCCTTCCGGGACCTCCCGTGGTTTGGCGCGATTCCGACTCTGACGGCGGCGGCCGCGGCCACCGAGCGCATGCGTCTGGGCACCCTCGTCACCTCGCCGAACTTCCGGCACCCGGTGACCCTCGCCAAGGAGCTCATGACGCTGGACGACATCTCCGGTGGGCGCGTCACCCTCGGTATCGGGGCGGGTGGCAACGGATTCGACGCGACCGCCCTCGGTCAGGACCCCTGGACCCCGCGCGAGCGTGCTGACCGCTTCGCCGAGTTCGTTCCGCTGTTGGACCGGTTGCTGACCGAGCCCGCGGTGAGCGTGCACGGCACGTTCTACTCCGCGGACGAGGTCCGCAACATCCCCGGCTGTGTCCAGCGGCCGCGCCTGCCGTTCGCGGTCGCGGCGACCGGACCGCGCGGACTGAAGCTCGCGGCGGCACACGGTCAGGCATGGGTGACCACAGGAGACCCGAAGCTGTACGAGGCCGGTACCCCCGAGCAGTCGCTGGAGGCGCTGCGCGGTCAGCTGAGCCGGCTGGAGAAGGCCTTCGCGGAGATCGGCCGCGACATCGAGCCGATGGAGAAGGTGCTGCTGACCGGGTTCACTCCGGAGCGCAACACCCTGCTGGAGTCCTTGGACGCCTTCGTCGACTTCGCCGGGCGCCACCGGGAGCTCGGCTTCACCGAGTTCGTGATCCACGCGCCGATCCCGGACTCGGACTTCGCCGCCGACCAGGGCGTCTTCGAGAAGATCGCCACCGAGGGGCTGGCCCAGCTGGCCTCCTGACCGGCCGGGCAACGGAGCGGCCGACGAGCCCGCGCAGCGGACACGAGCCGGTGCGACACGAGCCGGTGCCGCCGCGACGACGGGGGCACCGGCTCGGCATCCCGGCTCAGGAGGACAGCCGCTGGAGCGTGTACTCGGCACGCTCCAGCAGGGTCTTCGCCGTGTCCTGCGGCAGCGCCCGAAGCTCTTCGACCAGTGCCGACATCCGGGCCGCCCCCGCCTCGTCGTGCCCCAGTTCCTGCTCGGTCCAGGCGGCGTACTGCACGCACTGCAGGCGTTCGTCCAGGTGGTCCGGTCCCAGCTCCGCGTAGACGGCGGCGGCCCGCTCGCACAGGTCGACCTCCTCCAGACGCAGTGCCCGGAGCTCCGCCGCGTCCAGCTGATCGGCGGGCCGTGCGTCCTCCCCGTACTCGTCGTCGAGCTGCTCGGCGGTGGTCACCTGTCGGTCGAGTACCTGAGCCAGCTGGTGCCAGGTCTGGGCGAGCTCGGCCCGCAGCGGGGGGTTCCCCGGGTCGGAAGCGGTCGTCAGCACCCCGACCGCCTCGTCCATCAAGAACCGCGCCCGCGCGACGCTCGCCCGCGCTGCCCCGTCGCGCAGGGCCAGCCAGGCCAGGGAGCGAAGGATCCGTACCTCTGCGACCGGCGCGCCGCCGTCCGCCCGGTACAGCTCCAAGGCCCGTTCGTACGCGGCGATCGCCTCCTCGGGCAGCTGCGCCGCAGAGAGCTGGTCCGCGGCCGAGTGCGCGAGGTCCGCCTGCGGCTGCGGGCCGTTCCAGTCCTCGGCCGCCTCCGCCGCCAGCAGGAACTGCTCCGCCGCGGCCCGCGGCTCGTTCAGCTGCCGCAGCAGGTCGCCCAGGAACTGCCGTGCCGACACGGCCTGGAGATCACCGTGCTCCAGCAGGTCGGGCAGCGCGGACTGCAGGACCTCCGCCGCATCGGCGAAGCGGTCGTCCCGCGCGTACGCCCGGGCCAGGAGGAGCCGTGCCTGTGCCCCGTTGAGGGAGGACAGTCCGGCCTGGTCGAACCAGTGCGCCGCCGTCAGCGCGTGCTCCGCCGCCTCGGCCGCCGCCTCGGCCCGCCACATCAGGATGTCCGCACAGGTGAGCCGTACGGTTCCCTGCGTCTCGGCGTCGACGATCTCCACGGCGGACTCCACCGCGGAGCGGGCCGCCTGCTCGGCCTCCTCGGGCTGCCCGAGCGACATCAGCAGTCCGGCCCGCAGCACCAGCGGGTCCACGGCCTGCCACGGCCGGCCCGCTTCGGCGGCGTGCCGCGCGGCGGAGGCCAGCAGCGCTGCGGCCCGCTGGGGGTCGCCCTGGGACAGGGCGATCCGGCCGAGCGCTTCCTCGGCGTCGGCGGCCAGATCCGGCAGCGTCTGCGCGTGCGCTTCGGCGAAGGCGGTCAGCTCCCGCTGCCCGTGGTCGTGCTCCGGGTCGTGGCCCTGCAGGGGAGCGTGGTCGGGCTGCGGCGCGTACGCGTGCTCGTGGCCGGTTTCCCGCGCGCGCAGGTGTGGCTCGATGCGGATCGCGGCCAGTTCCGCCGAGGCGATCCGGCGGGCGCGCAGCGGCTCGTCCCGATCCAGCGCCCCGGCCGCCCGCGCCGCCGCGGCCAGCAGTTCCCGAACCCGGTCGGGCTCGGCCCCGTCCTGGCCGGCCACGCTCGCCAGCCGCACCTCCGCCAGCGCGGCCCGCTGCGCCTGTCCGAGGTACCGGTAGCGGTCGCGGACCGCCATCAGCAGCTCCCCCGCCTCCTGGGCACCGGCGCGTGCGGCGGCCAGCGCCCGGCTGTCCGCCACGTCGGCGGCGATCAGCGGATCCACGTCCTCCTCCGGGAGGGCGCCCACCCGTACGGCCACCTCCGCCCAGAGCCCGTCCGCGGCCGGATGCCCCTGGTCGCGAGCCCGCCGGGCCCGCTCCACCAGCTCGGCGAAGGCGGCCCCGGCGGCGACCGGGGCTGCAGCCGCCGCCGGCCCGGGTGTCGCCGTCGGTGCCGCGGCCACGGCCGCCGCCGTGGCCGGGGCGCCCGCGGTCTGCGGGAGCGGTGCGCTGCGCACGCCCAGCGGCAGCACGTCGACGAGCGGCTGCGCTCCGATCCGGGCGAGGAAGCGGTCCGAGACCCGGTTCGTGCCGTTGCGGGCGTCGAAGCGGTGGGCGATGGCGAGCGAGCCCGCGTACATCACCTCGTGCAGCTCGGAGACCGTGCGAGGGACGCCTTCGTAGGAGGCGGCCGGGCTGTTGCCGTGCCCGAGCTCCTGCAGCCGGCGCAGCAGGACGAGGATGCCGCCGTGGAAGGCCAGCTGGTCGTCGACGTTGGCGAGCGGAGCCAGGTGGGCGGCGTGCTCGGCGAGGATCTCCAGCCCGCGGGACTCGTTGCCGCTCAGCGCGCAGAACTCGATGTGCTTGGCGATCGACGGCAGCAGGCTCTCGTTGCCCCGGGCCATGCGGTAGCCGCGCAGGTGGTGGGAGCGGGCCTCGTCGAGACGGCCGAGGCGCAGCAGTGGCAGCAGCGACGTGGCCAGTACCCGGTGGGGCTCCTCGGCGCAGGTCCGCTCGCCGTCCAGTACGGGCCGCCAGTGCTCCAGGGCTTGTGCGTCGTCGCCGCGCAGGGCGGCGTAGCTGCCCTGGCTGTTGAGCTCGCAGGCGTGGCAGTCGCTCATGCTGTCGCGGTCCGCCGCCAGCCAGGCCCGGTGGGCCCGGTCGGCCCGCTCGTCGTCCCCGGCGGAGTGGGCGAGCCACATCTCGGCCTCGCGCACGGGCCGCTCGGTGTAGCCGGCGACCCGGTAGCGGCGCTCCATCTCCGCGACCCAGCCCCAGGCCGATTCGAGCGGGATCTCCGGGGAGTCGGAGATGGCCGTGGCCACCCACTTGAACTGCCAGAACAGGGAGTGGGCGTCCCACTTGGCGAAGGAGCCGGGGTCCTTGTCGTACTCCTGGAGCAGCCGGGCGAAGGGCACCAGCATCTTGGAGGACTCGGAGCTCCACAGGTAGGCGTGGACCAGGTTGTCCAGTGCGTCGCGGAACAGAGCGGCATCGCCGAGGGCTTCGGCCGCGCCCACCAGGGCCTCGGCGTGGGCATTGCGGGCGGTCCCGTTCGGGGCGCCGCGGTTCTCCGCCAGGCCCCGCCGGACCTCCTCGTGCGTCATGGTCACTGCTGGCCCTCCTGGGCGTCGGCGGAGTGGGTCGCCCATTCCAGGAGCCCGAGGAAGGCCCGGTTGAGCAGGGTGGAGTCGGCCGGGCGCAGCGGCCGCTGGGACATCAGCAGAGCCTGCCCGTACAGCGACTCGACGGCGGTCCCCGCCAGCGCCTCGTCGGACAGGGCCGCGATCCGGCGGATGAGCGGGTTGTGGTGGTTGAGCACCAGGCGGGCGCGCGGCGCGGAGCCGCGCAGGGCGCCGAGGATGCCCGCCCACAGGGAGTCGGCGCTGTCCAGGGCGGCGGTCCGGTCGCGCTCCTGGCGGGCCTGCCGGTCGTCGAGGTAGAGCGCCGGGACGGAGACGGGCTGGAAGGCGCGCAGCACCACGTCGCAGCCCTGCGGCTGCAGGCGGGTGCGGGCGGTGGACAGGAAGGGCGCGAGGGCGAGCTCGGCGGCGGTCGGGACCGGGTCGAGCCGTTCGGTGACGGCGCCGGCATCCAGCTCGGTGACCTTCAGGTCCGGCCGTACGGTGGGCAGCAGGGCGAGCAGGTCGGCGTCGTAGGTGTAGCCGGCGTTGATGACGCCGAGGCCGTGGGCCGCCGCGATCGGGGCGATCTGGCGGAACTCCTCGACGGTGCGGGTGAAGTGGATCTCGGTGTGGGCGGCCGCGAACTCCTGCAGGCTCATCGAGCCGTCGCTGGTCTCGAACGGCAACCAGGGCAGCATCAGGCCGAGCAGGTCGGCGTCGTGCCGGGCCAGGGACTTGACCCCGAGGTGGTGGACGTTCAGGAACGCCGCCAGCCGGTCCGGTTCGCTGGCGGCGAGCTCGGCCAGCCAGGCGCGGATACGGGCGCCGAGCGCCTCCCGGACGGCGGACAGGGTCTCGTCGTCGTAGAGGTTCTCGCGGGAGGCGGTGGGCCGCAGGGTGTCGGTGTCCAGGACGGCGCGCACGAAGAACGCCCAGTCCGGCAGCAGGTTGTCGGCCCGGTCGGTGAGCAACATGCCCTTGAGGTGGACGCGGTGTCCGGCCCGGTGGGCGGGGCTGGTCGGTTCGGGCAGGACGTACGCGACGCCGCGGACCCCGGCGACGGGCAGGTCCAGGTCGATGGTGTCGAGCGGGGTGAAGCCGAAGAGCTGCGCGCAGTGCCCGGCGAGCGCGACGCGGCGGGCGGCCGGCGTGGGGAAGGCGCGGTCCCAGACGGCGGGCCGGTCGGTGACGGGCCGCGGGTCGCCGCCCCGGCCGTCGTCGAAGGTGATGTCGTACGGCAGGAGGGAGCCGTAGTCGCGGGCCAGCTGCTCGACCTTGGCGGGGACCATCCATTCCTCGGCACCCGGCCGGGCCTGGAGGACGACGGTGGTGCCGGGCTCCGGGCGGGCGTCGTGGGGCAGTTCGCGGACGGTGTACGAGCCGTCGTCCGTGGCCAGCCACTCGACGGGTGCGGCCTGCGGGTCGCGTGCGGAGCGGGTGATGACGCGGATCTCGCGGGCGACGACGAAGCAGGCGAGCAGGCCGATGCCGAACTGGCCGAGGAACTCGCGGCGGGCGGTCTCCAGGCCGTGCTCGCCACCGCGCTTGGAGCTGCGGCCGATGGTGGCGAGGAGGGAGTGGGCCTCGGCGGCGGTCAGGCCGATGCCGCTGTCCTCGATGGTGACCCGGTCCGCGGATGCCGACAGGCGGATGCGGATCTCCGCCTCCGGGTCGAGCGCGTGGCGGGCGGTGACCGCGTCCACCGCGTTCTGCATCAGCTCGCGGACGTAGACGCGCGGGCTGGAATAGAGGTGGTGGGAGAGCAGGTCGACCAGACCGCGCAGGTCCACCTGGAAGTTGGACGTCATGGAGTGTCACCTCGCGTGTTACGGGAAAGTTCGGCGATCGCGAGGTGCCCCCCCTCACGGATCACGGAGTGAGCAACACATTAGGGCGCTCATCTGACAATCTCCTGGGAAATTCGGGACAGTCACGGCAGGCGCAGGAACTGCGGAGGGACCGCGTCCACCAGCCACACCCCGTTGGCGCTGACCCGGAACACGTGCCCGGCTGCGTGCATCGCGCCCGCGTCCACGCTGAGCACGATCGGCCTGCCGCGCCGCGCGCCGACGCGGGTCGCGGTCTCCCGGTCGGGGGACAGGTGGACGTGGTGCCGGGCCATGGGCCGCAGGCCCTCGGCGCGGATCGCGCCCAGCGCGGCGGCGACCGTGCCGTGGTAGAGGTACGCGGGCGGTTCCGCCGGCGGGAGGTCCAGGTCGACGGGGACGGTGTGGCCCTGGTTGGCGCGGATGCGCGTGCCCTCGACGGCGAAGCGCTGCTTGTCGTTGGCGGCGACGACGTGGTCGAGCTCGGCACGGGTGATGGGGAATCCGTGGGCCGCGGCCGCACGCAGAAGGGCGTCGATCTCCACCCAGCCGTGCGCGTCGAGAGCGAGTCCGATGCGCTCCGGCTGGTGCCGCAGGTGTTTCGAGACGTATTTGGACACCTTCACGGTGCGTCTGTCGTCCATGGGCCCAGCTTGCCGGTCCGGTCGGGACCGCTGCAGCGATTTTCCGCCAGGCCGTCCGGTCGTGGACAGCCGCTACTCTTCTTCCAAGATGCGGAATGTCTTTTCCATTGACGATCCTGTCCAGGGGGGACCTCATGACGACTCGCGCTTCCCTGCCGCGCCGTGCCGTCGCCGAACTCGTCGGCACCACCGGCCTGCTCGTGGTGGTGATCGGTTCCGGCATCCGGGCGGCCGGCCTCAGCCGCGACACCGGGGTCGCCCTCGTCGCGAACTCGCTCGCGTCGGCCATCGGCCTCGGGCTGGTCATCACCCTTTTCGGCCCGCTGTCCGGGGCCCACCTCAACCCCGTGGTCACCCTCACCTCCTGGTGGGCCCGTCGGCGCGGCGGCGAGGGGCTGGCGGGACGGGATGCGCTCGTCTACGCCGCGGCCCAGACCGTCGGGGCCGTCGCCGGGGCCCTCCTCGCCGAGGTGATGTTCGGGCGGGCCCCGGGCGTCCTCTCCACCCAGGTCCGCGGCGGCCACCTGCTCGTCGGAGAGATCGTCGCCACCGCCGGTCTCGTCCTCGTCATCCAGGGCCTGGAGCGCATCGGTCGCCCGAAGCTCGTCCCGGCGGCGGTGGCGGCGTACATCGCCTGCGCGATCTGGTTCACCTCCTCGGGCTCCTTCGCGAACCCGGCCGGCACCGTCGGGCGCGCCTTCAGCGACTCCTTCACGGGCATCGCCCCGCAGTCGCTGCCCGGCTTCATCGCGGCTCAGCTGGTCGGAGGGGCCGCGGGGCTGGCCCTCGCCGGATTCCTGTACGGCGGCTCGGGGCGCGCCTCGGGCCCACGCGGCGCCGGCCGGCGGGCGGGTGGCCGGGGTGCGGGTCGGGAAGCAGGCGGCGGGACGCGGGAAGCCCCCGCTGCCAGACCGGGGTTCGAGGCCGTCGGCTGACGTCGTCCACAGGTTTGCCCACAGGAATCCCCGGCTTGTCCACAGCCGGTTGGGTGGGTTTTGACGGCAAACGAGCGATCCGCCCTGTGGACTACTCTCCGTCGTCCACCGGATCCCGTCGGCCGCCCCGCTGAGCCAGGTCGTTCATCCTGCGGGCCTGCAGCTCCCGTTCCGTCGCCGCCCGGACGAACTCCCCCACGTGCTCGGCGCCGACCAGCTCCTGCACCGCCCGTACCGTCCCGGCCGGCAGGGCCACGGACGCCGGTCCCGATGCCTGCGGCGCGCCGGCGGCGCCGAGGTGCCGCTGCAGGTGCCGGGTCGCGAACAGCCGCATGGCCCGTGCCAGCTCGGCGTCCACCGTCTGCTGGGCCAGCGGCCGCAGCCGGCGGACCAGGGCCGCCGCCTCCGCGGCGTCCGAGTCCGTCGGCGGCACCTGCCCCAAGTAGCGGGCGAAGACGTGCTCGGTGGTGAACTCCAGGAAGCGGGAGGCTATGTGCTCGACCTGCCCGCGCAGTTCCCGCAGGTGCCCGGTGATCGCCTGCAGCGGCACCCCGGCCGCGTACAGCTCGGCGGCCACCGCCAGTTCCTGCGGCGAGGGGACCAGGAACTCCTCCGGACGGCCCGGGATCCGCTCCAGCACGCCCAGCGCACAGGCCTCGTTCACGGTGGCGTCGTCGGAGGTGCCGCCGAAGCGCTCGTCCAGCTCGGCCCGGCTGACCCGGGCCGCCTCCTCGTCGGTCCACGGCCCGTGCACCTCGGCGACGAGCCCGAGGACGCCGCCGAGTCCCCGCCCCGCGTCCCAGGCCTCCAGCAGCTCCTTGATGGAGGCCAGGGTGTAGCCGCGGTCCAGCAGGTCGGCGATCTGGCGCAGCCGCGCCAGGTGCGTGACGCCGTAGACGTTCGAACGGCCGCGCCGCTCCGGCTTCGGCAGCAGGCCACGGTCCTGGTACGCCCGGATCGTGCGCACCGTGGCTCCACTGTGGTGCGCCAGATCCTCGATCCGGTACTCGGCTGCTGCCTGATCGGACAATCCCGGCTCCCTACGACATGGCGGCCCGGCCCCGCCTGCGCAGCGAGCCCTCCTGCGAGGGATGGTACGACCGCCGGAATGAGGGGTACACGGCCGCGCGGCCCCCGTTCACAGCCGGGGTTCCATCCGGGCGAGCCGCCGCAGGGCGCGGGGCGCGAAGCGGGACATCCACAGGGCACCCTTGGACTCCGGCGTCACCGGGACCACGGCCTCGTCGTGCACGACCGCCCGGAGGATCGCGTCGGCGACCTTCTCCGGCGGGAAGTTGCGCAGCCCGTACAGCCGCGAGGCGCGCGCCTGTCGGCGCTTCTCCTCGGTCGCGTCCACCCCGGCGAACCGGGAGGTGGCGGTGATGCCGGTGTTCACGATGCCCGGGCAGATCGCCGAGACGCCGATCGACTGCGGGGCCAGTTCGGCGCGCAGGCACTCCGACAGCATCAGGACCGCCGCCTTCGACGTGCTGTACGCGGGCAGGGTACGGGACGGCAGGTAGGCGGCGGCGGAAGCGGTGTTGACGATGTGTCCGCCCTGGCCGCGCTCGGCCATCTGCTTCCCGAAGATCCGGCAGCCGTGGATGACGCCCCACAGGTTGACGTCGAGGACCTTCTTCCAGTCCTCCGCCGTCGTCTGCAGGAACGGACCCGACAGGCCGATCCCGGCGTTGTTGACCAGGACGTCCACCACGCCGTACTCGGCCGCGGTCTTCGCCGCGAGCTTCTCCATGGCCTGCTCGTCGCTGACGTCGACGCATTCGCCCCAGGCCTCGGGGGCGCCGATGAGCCGGGCCATGCCGGCCGTGCGCTCCGCGCCCTCCGCGTCCCGGTCCACGCACACCACCCGGGCCCCGGCCTCGGCGAACGCGAAGGCGGTGGCCCGGCCGATGCCGCTGGCGGCGCCGGTGACCAGGACCAGGCGGCCCCCGAACCAGTCGGCGTACCTGCCCGGAGCCCTGGTCTCCGGGGCCCGCGCGGAGGGCTCCTCCCGGGCGGTGACGAACTCGGTGATCCACGCGGCCAGCTGGTCGGGGCGGGTGCGGGGCACCCAGTGCTTGGCCGGCAGGGTGCGCCGCACCAGGTCGGGGGCCCACCGCTCCAGGTCGTCGTAGAGCTTCTCGGAGAGGAAGGCGTCTCCGGTCGGCGTGATCAGCTGCACCGGTACGTGGGCGTACGCGTCGGCGCGCGGGCGGCTCAGCCGGGACCGCACGTTGTCACGGTAGAGCCAGGCCCCGTGCGCGGCGTCCGAGGGCAGCGAGGGCGTCGGGTAGGAGCCGGCCGGCACCTTCTCGACGCGCTCCAGGATGCCTGGCCACCGCTTGCCGAGCGGCCCGCGCCAGGCGAGCTCCGGCAGGACGGGGGTGTGGAGTGCGTACACGTACCAGGACTTGAGGCCCTGGCCCAGCAGTTGTGAGGCCCGGCGCGGGGTGGGCCGGCTCATCCGCTTCTTGATCCAGTGACCGAAGTGGTCGAGGGAGGGCCCCGACACGGAGGTGAAGGAGGCGATCCGGCCCTCGGACCGGGCGACGGTTGCGAACTCCCATCCCTGCACGGAGCCCCAGTCGTGGCCGACCAGGTGCACCGGGCGTTCCGGGCTGACCGCGTCCGCCACCGCCAGGAAGTCGTCGGTCAGCTTCTCCAGCGTGAACCCGCCGCGCAGCGGTACGGGCGCCGTGGAGCGTCCGTGGCCGCGCACGTCGTAGAGCACGACGTGGAAACGGGCCGCGAGCCGCTCGGCGACCTCCGCCCAGACCTCCTTGCTGTCGGGGTACCCGTGCACGAGCACCACGGTCGGCCGGGCCGTGTCCCCGAGCTCGACCACGCACAGCTCGATCCCGCCGGTGTTCACCCGGCGCTCGCGCGCTCCGGCCAGACCCGTGCGGCGCACCCCGTTCACCCCACCCACAGCGTCCACGCCCTTGCTCCTGCCCACGCCCTCGCCCGTCACACGGTCCATGCCGTCCGCCCCGCCCCTGCCGCTCATGCTGCCTTCTCCTCGGCCCAGCGCCGCACGTGCGGCAGATCGTCGTCCAGCCAGAACGCGCTCTCCTCGGGATCCCGGGAGTCCGTGACGACCAGGATCTCCTCGAACTTCGCGCCGGTGCCCCGGAACCCCAGGTGCGGCTCCACCGCCCACATCCCGGGCTGCGGGGCGTGGTCGGAGAAGCGGTACGGGCTCCACAACGGGGACCAGCCCTCCCGGTGCCCGTGCAGGGCGTCGGAAGCCAACCCCTTGAGGGACTGCACCCCGAACCCGAACGCGGTGGGGGACCAGCGCCGTTCCCGCACCCGGTCGATCTTGTGGGCGATCACGCCGAAGGGGTAGGCGCGGTGCCGGTTGGCGTACCCCTGCCGGACCATCAGCCGGTCGACGTTCTCGTAGATCTCGCGCAGCGGGCGGCGTTCGCGGACCTGCCCGAGGATCAGCTCCCGGTGGGCGCGCAGGTCGGACATCAGCCGGTCCTGCACCGGGTTCAGCCCGAGGCTGCCCGAGTACCCGATGTCGGCCGCGTAGCCACGGTGGACCGGTGCCATGTCGAGGATGAACGGCATCCCCGGCTCCAGCCTCCGGTTGGTCGGGAAGAACTGGAGCGGGATCTTGAAGCTCGCGAAGGCGGTGCGGTCGCCGAACCAGGCGAACGGCAGGTGGAACCAGTCCCGCACCCCGCGCTCGCGCAGCCACTCCCGCTGCATCCGCGCGGCCTCGCGCTCGGTCACGCCCGGCCGCAGCTGCGCCGCCACGGCCTCGGCGCACTCGTAGGCGAGGCGCTGCACTTCTCTGAAGCCGCGGAGGTCGGCGGCGAGCCGATCGGTGAGCCGTGCGGTGCGCTGCCTCGTGTCCCCACCCATAGCCGTCCGTCCGTAGAGCCGTACCGCCAGTAACTTGACATTGATGAATGTGACAATGGCCGGAGGTCGCGTCAAGGGGCGTGCGCGGACCTGTGGACAAAGTTGTCCGGTGCACATCAGTCTCGTGTCAGGGTTCGTAGTCCTGAAGGCTGATACCGGATCGCGCTCCAAGTCTGACGACCTGCAGGTGACGCGCCACTACCGTCGAAGCCGTGACTGTCATCGCGGCCGAAGGCCTGACCAAGCGGTACCCCCGAGTGACCGCCATCGACCGGCTCTCCCTGGACATCGGCCCGGGAGTCACCGGCCTGGTGGGCGCCAACGGTGCCGGCAAGTCCACGCTGATCAAGATCCTGCTGGGACTGTCCCCCGCCACCGAGGGGCGCGCCTCCGTGCTCGGCCTCGACGTCGCGACGCACGGTAGTGCCATCCGGGAGCGGGTCGGCTACATGCCCGAGCACGACTGCCTGCCCCCCGACGTCTCGGCCACCGAGTTCGTCGTGCACATGGCGCGCATGTCCGGGCTCCCGCCGGCCGCCGCCCGCGAGCGGACCGCCGACACCCTGCGCCACGTGGGGCTGTACGAGGAGCGCTACCGCCCCATCGGCGGCTACTCCACCGGCATGAAGCAGCGCGTCAAGCTCGCCCAGGCGCTCGTCCACGACCCGCAGTTGGTGCTCCTCGACGAGCCCACCAACGGCCTCGACCCGGTCGGCCGTGACGAGATGCTCGGCCTGATCCGCCGCGTGCACACCGACTTCGGCATCTCGGTGCTGGTCACCTCGCACCTCCTCGGGGAGCTGGAGCGGACCTGCGACCACGTCGTGGTCGTCGACGGCGGCAAGCTGCTGCGGTCCAGCTCCACCAGCGACTTCATGCAGACCACCGCGACCGTCGCCGTCGAGGTCACCGACTCGGATGCGCACCCGGACGGCACCGCAGCCCTGCGCGCGGCACTCGCCGAGGCGGGCGTCGTCCTGCACCCGGGCGAGGAGCAGGGACTGCCCGGCGCGGGTCACATCCTGCTCGTCGAGGCCACCGGCGAGAGCACCTACGACACGATCGTCGACACCGTCGCAGGCCTCGGCCTCGGCCTGGTCCGCATGGAACAGCGCCGCCACCACATCGCGGAGGTCTTCCGCGACAACGACCAGCAGAAGGGGCCCGGTGGCGATGGCGCCTGAGACCTCCACCCAGATCCACAACATCGGCTACCGGTCCTACGAAGGCGCCCGGCTCGGCCGCTCCTACGCCCGCACCTCGCTGTACTCGCAGTCCCTGCGCGGCGCGTACGGGCTCGGCCGCTCGGCCAAGTCCAAGGTCCTCCCGATGATCCTCTTCGCGGTGATGTGCATCCCCGCGCTGATCATCGTGGCCATCGCCATCGCGGTGCCCGGGTCGACCGACCTGCCGATCAAGTACACGACGTACGCCCTGACCACCCAGATGGTCATCGGCCTCTACCTCGCCTCGCAGGCACCCCAGTCGGTCTCGCGCGACCTGCGGTTCAAGACCGTGCCGCTGTACTTCTCGCGGCCGATCGAGCGGGTCGACTACGTCCTCGCCAAGTTCGCGGCGATGGCCTCGGCCCTGTTCATCCTCACCGCCACCCCGCTGCTGATCATGTGGATCGGCTCGCTGCTGGCCAAATTCGACTTCGCGGACCAGACCAAGGGGTTCGCTCAGGGGCTGGTCTCCGTGCTGCTGCTCTCGGTCCTCTTCGCCGGCCTCGGCCTGGTCGTGGCCGCGCTCACCCCGCGCCGCGGTTTCGGCGTGGCCGGGGTCATCGCCCTGCTGGTGATCCCCTACGGCGCGGTCACCGCGGTGCAGGGCGTCTCCTACAGCGCTGGAACGACCGCACCGATCGAGTGGATGGGCCTGTTCTCCCCGATCACCCTGATCGACGGCATGCAGACGGCGTTCCTCGGCGCCACCTCCGCCTTCCCCGGCGGCGAGGGCCCCTCGACGGGCGTCGGCTTCGTCTACCTGCTCGTCATCCTCGCCCTCATCGCGGGCTCGTACACCGCCCTGATGGCGCGCTACCGGAAGGCCGGGCTGTGACCACCATCGACATCGACCACACCTCCCGCTGGTTCGGGAACGTCGTCGCCGTCAACGACGTGACCATGCGGATCGGCCCCGGCGTCACCGGGCTGCTCGGCCCCAACGGCGCCGGCAAGTCCACCCTGATCAACATGATGGGCGGCTTCCTGGCCCCCTCCACGGGCACCGTCACCCTCGACGGCGCCCCCATCTGGGGCAACGAGCAGGCCTACCGGCAGATCGGCGTCGTGCCGGAGCGCGAGGCCATGTACGACTTCCTCACCGGCCGGGAGTTCGTGGTCGCCAACGCCGAGCTCCACGGTCTCGACGACGCCGCCGCGCAGCGCGCCTTGGCCACCGTCGAGATGGAGTACGCCCAGGACCGCAAGATCGCGACCTACTCCAAGGGCATGCGCCAGCGCGTGAAGATGGCCTCCGCACTGGTCCACGACCCGTCGGTGCTCCTGCTCGACGAGCCGTTCAACGGTATGGACCCGCGTCAGCGCATGCAGCTCATGGACCTGCTGCGGCGCATGGGCGAGGAGGGGCGCACCGTCCTGTTCTCCTCCCACATCCTGGAGGAGGTCGAGCAACTCGCCTCCCACATCGAGGTGGTCGTCGCCGGCCGGCACGCCGCCTCCGGCGACTTCCGCAAGATCCGCCGCCTGATGACGGACCGCCCGCACCGCTACGTGGTCCGGTCCTCCGACGACCGGGCCCTCGCCGCAGCCCTGATCGCCGACCCGTCCACGGCCGGGATCGAGGTCGACGTCAAGGAGGGCGCCCTGCGCATCCAGGCCGTCGACTTCGGGCGCTTCACGGAGCTGTTGCCGCAGGTCGCCCGTGCCCACGGCATCCGGCTGCTCACGGTTTCCCCCTCCGACGAGTCCCTCGAGTCGGTCTTCTCCTACCTCGTCGCGGCCTGAAGGAGCTGGCACCCATGTACAACCCCACCGTGGCCCGGCTCACCTACCGTGCCCTGCTCGGCCGCCGCCGCGCGCTGATCCTCTTCGCGCTGCCCGCCATGCTGATCGTCATCGCGGCTGCCGTCCGCGTCTTCACCGGCCTGGACGACAAGATCGCCGCCGATCTGCTGGGCGGTTTCGCACTGGCGACGATGGTCCCGCTGATCGGCGTCATCGCCGGTACCGGTGCCATCGGTCCGGAGATCGACGACGGCTCGATCGTCTACCTGCTCTCCAAGCCGGTGAAGCGGCCGACGATCATCATGACCAAGCTGATCGTCGCGATCGCCGTCACGATGGCCTTCTCGGCCATTCCGACGCTGATCGCCGGCTTCATCCTCAACAACAACGGCCAGCAGATCGCCGTCGCCTACACCATTGCCGCGTTGGTCGCCTCCATCGCCTACAGCGCCCTGTTCCTGCTGCTGGGCACGGTCAGTCGGCACGCTGTGGTCTTCGGCCTGGTCTACGCACTGATCTGGGAGTCGCTCTTCGGCAGCCTGGTCTCCGGCGCCAAGACCCTCAGCGTCCAGCAGTGGGCCCTGGCCGTGGCCGAGAAGGTCGCCGGTGAGGGTTACGTCGACGCCACCGTCGCCCTGTCCACCGCGGTCGTCCTCCTCACCGTGGTCACCGTCGGCGCCACCGTGTACGCCGGCCAGAAGCTGCGCCGCCTCACCCTCGCCGGCGAGGAATAGGAACAGCAGGACGGGCCCCAACGGCCCCGGAAAGAGCCCGGAGCACCTGTGCCCCGCCCGGCCCACCAGCCGGGCGGGGCACAGCCGTGCGGGGCATCATCGGGGCATGACCGAGCGCCCCGAGCCGGAGCCCTCCAGGCCCGTGAGGTCCTGGATACGCTCCTCGCCCGGAACGCACGTATGGCTGCTCGTCATCGCGATCACCAGCCTCGTCGTCGTGATCGCCCCCGACCATCTCGAAAGCGTCCTGCTCCACCGTCACAGCAGCAATATCCACGAGCTCACCCGGCACCCCGTACGCGCCCTGCTCTCCAGCGCCTTCTGGATCGAGAACCCGGCCTCGCTCGCCCTCTACGCCGTCCTCTTCGAGGTCTTCCACGCCTCCGTGGAACGCTGGCTCGGTACCCTGCGCTGGCTCGCCATCGTCGCCACCGCCCACATCACGGCCACCCTGATCAGCCAGAAGCTCGTCCTGACGGCCGTCCAGGACCACCGGGCACCGCACAGCATGGTCCACGTCGTCGACGTCGGCGTCAGCTACGGCCTCGCGGCCTCCGTGGGTGTCCTCACCTACCGGCTCCCCAGTCCCCTGCGCTGGTTCTACCTGGCCGGCGCCGTCGCCTTCTTCGGGGTCCCGCTCCTGACCGGGGCCACCTTCACCGACCTCGGGCACGCGATCTCACTCTCCGTCGGCCTGCTCGCCTGGCCACTGACCCGCAACCCGCACCCCTGCCGCCCTCCTGGTCATGTTTCACGTGAAACATGACCCGCGGCGGCCTGCCCCTGGGCCGCCTCCGAGGCGCCGAAAATAACTGGTACGGGGCTTCCGCCCGGGGCAGAGTGGGCGGTGCGGGGAGAACAAAAGGTCCGGGGCAGCCACTTCGAGCGCGCCGTTCGGCGCGGGCTGCCCCGGACCCTCACATCCGCACGGACGGGCCGTCCGAGCGCGACAACTCCCCTACGCGGCGCCCAGCAGGCGCTCCAGAACCACCGCGATCCCGTCCTCCTCGTTGGAGGTCGTGACCTCGTCGGCCACCGCCTTGAGCTCCGCATGGGCGTTGGCCATCGCCACGCCGTGTGCCGCCCAGCCGAACATCGGGATGTCGTTGGGCATGTCGCCGAAGGCGATGGTCTCGGCGGCCTTCACCCCCAGCCGGCGCGCGGCGAGGGAGAGCCCGGTGGCCTTGGTCAGGCCGAGCGGCAGGATCTCCACTATCCCCGGACCGGCCATGACGATGTCGACCAGCGAGCCGACCGTCTGCCGTGCCACCGTGACCAGGGCGTCGTCGTCGAGCTCGGGGTGCTGGATGTACAGCTTGTTCAGCGGAGCCGACCACACCGCGGCGGTGTCCTCGAGGTACACCGCCGGCAGGCCGCCCTGCACCCGGTAGCCGGGCCCGAACAGCACGTCGCCGTCCACCCCGTCACGGCTGGCGGCCAGCGCGAGCGGGCCCACCTCGGCCTCCAGCTTCGACAGCGCCAGACCGGCCAGCTGCCGGTCCAGCGTCACCGAGGTCAGCAGCCGGTGCGCGCCTGCGTCGTAGACCTGCGCGCCCTGGCCGCACACCGCTATCCCCCGGTAGCCGAGGTCGTCCAGCACGCGCCGGGTCCAGGGCACGGCCCTGCCGGTGACGATGATGTGGACGGCGCCCGCCGCGGTGGCCGCGGCGAGCGCTTCCCGGGTGCGTTCCGAGACCGTGTCGTCGCTGCGCAGCAGCGTGCCGTCGAGATCGGTCGCGACGAGCTTGTACGGGAACGGGGCCGGGCTCACTTGGCGATCGGCTCCAGGACCTCGCGGCCGCCCAGGTACGGACGGAGCACAGCGGGGACCCGGACCGAGCCGTCGGCCTGCTGGTGGTTCTCCAGGATCGCGACGATCGTGCGGGGCACGGCGCACAGCGTGCCGTTCAGCGTCGCCAGCGGCTGGGTCTTCTTGCCGTCGCGGACGCGGATCGACAGGCGGCGGGCCTGGAAGCCGTCGCAGTTCGAGGCGGAGGTCAGCTCGCGGTACTTGCCCTGCGTCGGGATCCACGCCTCGCAGTCGAACTTGCGCGAGGCGGAGGCGCCGAGGTCACCGGTGGCGACGTCGATCACCTGGAACGGCAGCTCCAGGCTGGTCAGCCACTGCTTCTCCCAGGCGAGCAGTCGGGCGTGCTCGGCCGCGGCGTCCTCCGGCGCGACGTACGAGAACATCTCGACCTTGTCGAACTGGTGGACGCGGAAGATGCCGCGGGTGTCCTTGCCGTAGGTACCGGCTTCGCGGCGGAAGCACGGCGAGAAGCCGGCGTAGCGCAGCGGCAGCTTCTCGGCGTCGATGATCTCGTCCATGTGGTACGCGGCGAGCGGAACCTCGGAGGTGCCGACCAGGTAGTAGTCGTCCTTCTCCAGGTGGTAGACGTTCTCGGCGGCCTGGCCGAGGAAGCCCGTGCCCTCCATGGCCCGGGGGCGTACCAGGGCGGGGGTCAGCATCGGGATGAACCCGGCCTCGGTGGCCTGCGCGATCGCCGCGTTGACCAGGGCCAGCTCCAGCAGGGCGCCGACGCCGGTCAGGTAGTAGAAACGCGAGCCCGACACCTTGGCGCCGCGCTCGACGTCGATGGCGCCCAGCGCCTCGCCGAGTTCCAGGTGGTCCTTGGGTGCGAAGCCCTCGGCGGCGAAGTCGCGAATCGTGCCGTGCGTTTCGAGGACGGTGAAGTCCTCCTCGCCGCCTACCGGGACGTCCGGGTGAACGACGTTGCCGAGCTTGAGGAGCAGGTTCCGGGCGGCCTCGTCGGCCTCGTTCTGCTCGGCCTCGGCCGCCTTGACGTCGGTCTTGAGCTGCTCGGCCTTCTTCAGGAGCTCCGCACGCTCTTCCGGGGAGGCCTTGGGGATGAGCTTGCCGAGCGACTTCTGCTCGTTGCGCAGTTCGTCGAAGCGCATCCCGGAGGACCTGCGGCGCTCGTCGGCGGAGAGGACGGCGTCGACAAGATCGACGTCCTCTCCACGGGCGCGCTGCGAGGCGCGGACACGGTCAGGGTCTTCACGGAGCAGCCGAAGGTCAATCACCCCTCCAGGCTACCGGTCTGGGCTTCCCGGGCTCACACCGATATCACACTGCGTGTCGCTATGTCCCAATTGCCGTGAATGCAAAACTCTCTTCCGCTGGCCGGAAGCGACCGGATGCCGGTCGGTCCCCAAAAGTCGCCGATTCCCCGGGGAGGGGTGCAATCCCAACGTTCGGACACCTGCAGGGTCGGTGGGCCGTCCCCGTCTTGTCCACAGGAATTGCCCGACCAGCAGAGTTGTCCACAGGCTGTGTGTGGCATCTGTGGACACGGAATCAGATCAATCCCGTCCACTGGGTGGTCATCGCGATTCAAGGTTCAAACCACCCTCACGCGCTCATTCGGGTGGGAATGACTCGCTCCAAAGAGTTGGTCGCCGATGCGTGGGTGACGCCGTTCATCCCCTGCTCTCCCGCGCGAAACCCGGGCCGTAGACCGATTTGTCGACCTTGCGGGCCCTGACTGTCGACTAGTCCACAGGTCCTCTTCTCGCCCTGTGGATAACTCTGTGGACAGTGGATACGGCGGACGCCGCTTACGACCGGCCGTCGAGGCAGCGCGCCAGCCAGTCGGAAGCAGCCGTGAAGTCGCCGTCCGAGGTCCCCGGCCGTGGAGCCCGCACGTCACTGCGGGTGACCCCGGCACGGGGATAGGAGCCGAGGAACCGCACCTGGGGACAGGTCCGCTTGAGGCCCATCAGCGCCTCGCTCACCCGCCGGTCGGAAATGTGGCCCTCGGCGTCGACCGCGAAGCAGTAGTTGCCGATGCCCTGGCCGGTCGGCCGGGACTGGATCAGCATCAGGTTGACCCCCCGCACGGCGAATTCCTGGAGCAGCTCCAGCAGCGCGCCGGGGTGGTCGTCGCCGAGCCACAGCACGACCGAGGTCTTGTCGGCGCCGGTCGGCGCGGCGGGCCGGGCCGGCCGGCCGACCAGGACGAACCGCGTCTCGGCGTTCTGCGCGTCATGGATCTCGGTGACCAGCGGGACGAGCCCGTAGGTGGCGGCCGCGAACTCGCCCGCGAAGGCCGCGTCGAAGCGGCCCTCCTGGACCAGGCGGGCGCCGTCCGCGTTCGACGCGGCCGACTCCCACACCGCGTCGGGCAGGTTCGCCCGCAGCCAGTTGCGCACCTGCGGCTGGGCGACCGGGTGCCCGGTCACGGTCTTGATGTCCGACAGCTGGGTACCGGGCCGCACGAGCAGCGCGAAGGCGATCGGCAGCAGCACCTCGCGGTAGATCATCAGCGGTTCGCCGGAGGCCAGCTCGTCCAGGGTGGCCGTGACACCGCCCTCCACCGAGTTCTCGATCGGCACCAGCGCCGCCGCTGCCTCCCCGTTGCGCACGGCGTCCAGGGCGGCCGGCACCGACACCATCGGGACGAGCTCCCGGGTCGCGGCTTCCGGCAGAGTGCGAAGGGCGGCTTCGGTGAAGGTGCCCTCGGGACCGAGATAGGTGAAACGGGTGGCCGACATGCGATCAGCCTAATGCCGGGCACCCGCCGGGAGGGGGGCCGTTCACCCTTCGAGCAGACGCTGCCCCACGTACTCCCCGTCGCGCGGCCCCGGCGGCACGGCGTACAGGCCGCTGGACTCGTGCCGGAGGAACTCCGACAGCGCGTCCCCGCGGTCGAGCTTGCGCTGTACGGGCACGAAACCGCGCAGCGGATCGGCCTGCCAGCAGATGAACAGCAGTCCGGCGTCGGGCGCGCCGTCGGCGGAGATCCCGTCGTGGAAGGAGAACGGGCGCCGCAGCATTGCGGCCCCGCCGTTCTGCTCCGGGGCGGAGATCCGGGCGTGGGCATTGGCGGGAATGACGGGCTTGCCGTCCGCGCCGAGTTTGTCGAGCTCCATCCGGCTGGTCTCCGTGCCGCCCGTGAGCGGCGCACCCGTGGCCTTGGTCCGGCCTATGACCTGTTCCTGCTGGGCGAGGGACCGCTTGTCCCACTCGTCCAGGAGCATCCGGATGCGCCGGACGACGGCGTACGAGCCCCCGCCCATCCATGCGTGCTCGGCGGGCCCGGGTCCGGCGGCGGGCACGAAGATCCGCTTGTCGAAGTCGGCCTGGGAGGGCTTCGGGTTGTTGGTGCCGTCGACCTGGCCCATCAGGTTGCGGGCGGTCATCGGGGTGGCAGTGGCGCCGGGAGAGCGGTTGAAGCCGTTCATCTGCCAGCGCACGCGGGCGGCCTCCCCGGCGTCCTTCTGGAGGGAGCGCAGCGCGTGGAAGGCGACGAGGCCGTCGTCGGCGCCGATCTGCACCCACAGGTCGCCGTTGCTGCGCTGCGGATCGAGCCGGTCGGAGGAGAACTCCGGCAGCGGGTCCAGGGCGGTGGGGCGGCGGTCGGCCAGCCCGGTGCGCTCGAAGAAGGAGTGGCCGAAGCCGAAGGTCACCGTCAGGGAGGACGGCCCGGCGTCGAGGGCGATGCCCGTGTCCGCCGTCGGCGCGGTCTCCCCTGCCATGAGCCGGCGGGCGGTGTCCGACCAGCGGCGCATGAGGGCGGCGGCCTCCTTGCGGCCGGCACCGGGAGCCAGGTCGAAGGCGAGCACGTGGCCCTTGGCCTGGAGCGGCGTCGTGATGCCGCTCTGGTGGTCGCCCTGGAACGCGACCCGGGTGGCGCCCACCGAGGACAGCCCGGCGCCGCCGGGGGCGCCGGCCGCTCCGGAGGGCCCGTCGGCCAGGGCGGACTGGACGAGCGCCCCGCTGGCGCCGCCGAGGGCCAGTCCGGCGGCGCCCGCGGCGCCGACGGTGCCCAGCAGCTTGCGGCGGGAGATTGCGATGTCGGGGTTGCTCTCGGTCACGCTGGTCAGCCGATCTTCACGGTCTTCTGCACGGTTGTCTGGTCGATCTCGGAGGTGCGGACGGTCACGTCGATGCGCCAGTCCCCGGCGAGCGGCAGCTGGACGCCGGAGGCACTCCAGTGTCCGGCGGCCGCGCGCTCGGGAACGAGCGGGAGGGGGCCGATGTCCTTGGCGGGCAGGGTGAAGGCGACCTTGATCTCGGGGATGTCGAGAGGGGTGCCGTCGAGGGACTCGACCCAGAGGTGGAGGGTATTGGCGCCGACCCGGCCCGGGTCGAGCTGGAGCCGGGCGGAGCCCTTGCCATGGGAGCCGCCCGTGTCGAACGGCAGGGTGATCTTGACGGCCCGGTCGGGTACCGCCGTGGCGGCGCCCGCCCCACGACCCGTCTCCTGGGCGGCGGCCCGTCCGGGCTCGGTGCTGGTCAGCACGGTGGTCACGGCGAGGAGCACCACGGCCACGCCCGCCTCGGCGAGCACCGAGCGGCGCAGGCCGGCCCGGTTCGGGTCCGCGTCGCGCGCCTGCCGCGCGCGGGCGTTCTGCACGGCCGCACGCTGCCGGGCGAGCTGTGCGGCGCGCCGAGGGTCCTCGGCGGCCTCGGCGGTCTTGGTGGGAGCCCCGGAATCCGCCGGTTGCTCAGCGGCGGCCTTCGATGTTTCACGTGAAACACCGCTCGCCGTACCCGCCTCGGCCAGCTCCCCGGCGGGTGCCTCTGCCAGCCGCGCGGTCCAGCCCCGGGAGAGGTAGGCCATGCCGACGAGGACGGCGACGAGCCCGACCTTCAGCAGCAACAGCCGTCCGTACGCGGTTCCGGTGAGGGCCGACCAGCTGCCGAGCTGACGCCAGGACTGGTAGACGCCCGTGACGGCGAGGACCAGGACCGCGGCGAACGCCAGCCGCGAGAAGCGCCGGACGCCGTCGCGCCCGATGCCGGGGACCTTGTGGAGCGCGACGAGCAGGGCCGCCAGTCCGCCGAGCCAGGTCGCTGCGGCCAGCAGGTGCAGGATGTCGACGGGCATGGCGATGCCGGGCTGGATGCCGGTGGACGCGTGCTCGGACAGGGCCCAGGTCGCGGCGATGCCGGCGGCGACCACGCCGCCGCCGATGCAGAGACCGAAGAAGAGGTCGGCGGTGTCCTTCTCGGCTGCGCCGTCGGTGCCGTCGCCCCCGTCGGTGCCGCCGTCCCGGTCAGTGCCCTCGGCGTCGTCGGCACCCACGGCCCCGTGAGCCCCGGTCTGCCGTCGCGCGTACGCACCGAAGAGCACGGCGATGAAGAGCGCGGCGGCACCGAGCAGCAGCAGCCGGGACACGAGTGCGGCGCCGGTCTTGGTCTCCAGCACGGCTTTGAGGCCGCCCAGGTCGAAGGTGTCGGCGAACTCTCCGGATCCGGTGTACGGGTTGCGGAGCACCAGCATCACCAGAGTGGCCGCGGTGAGCGTCACCCAGGACCGCAGGACGAGCTTCTGGAGCGGTCGCTGCGCGGACCCCCGCCGCCAGCAGGCCAGGACGAAGGCGCAGCCGCCCACCAGCACCGTGAAGCCCGCGTAGGCGGCGTACCGGGCGATGCCGTACGCGATGCCGACGGGACCGCCGCCCGCCTGCCGGTTGGGCAGGGTGACGCTGGTGGCCGACGGGGCGCCGACGGAAAAGGTGAAGGCTCCCGAGATGGGGTGGCTGTCGGCCGAGACGGCCTGCCAGGCGACGGTGTAGGTGCCGTCGGGCAGGCCCGAGTGCAGGGCGGTGCCGTAGCGGACGGTGGATCCGCTGCACATGTCGCGCAGTTCGCCGGTGTCCACGCGCTTGCCCTGCGGGTCCAGGACGCGGATCGAGTCGTCGCCCATGGCGACCTGCTCCGAGAAGGAGAGGGTGACCTGGGCGGGAGCCGTGGCGACCACCGCCCCGTCCTTGGGGTCGCTCGCGGTGAGGGCGGCGTGTGCCGTGGCCGGGGCGGCCGCGGTGAACAGGGTCGCCAGCAGGGCTGCGAGGACCAGCGCGAGCCGCGGCAGCAGTGCCGCAGCCCGGTCGCGGGCCGTGGAGGGGGCGGGGGCGGTGGCCGTCATGGCGTGTCAGTCCCTCGGTCCGTCAGTGCGTCAGTGGGATGCGGTGTGCTGGGCCTGGTACGTCCGTTCCTTCACGTCCAGTTCGACCTTGACCGGGTCGGCCTTCTCGAAACGCAGCTCGATGGTGACCTTGTCACCGACCTTCGGCTTGTCCTTGAGCCCCATGAGCATGATGTGGTTGCCGCCGCGCTCCAGCTTGAGCTCGCCGTTCGCCGGCACGTCCATGGCCGGGACCTGCTGCATTTTCTGGTCCTTGGTCTCGTGGATCTGCATGTCGTCCGAGAGCGGACCGGTGACGGCCGTGAGCTTGTCGGCGGTCTTGGAGTCGTTCTTGATGACCATGAAGGCGCCGGCCATCTTGTCGTTGACCGGTTCGGGCATGAACGCGCCGCTGACCGTCATCTTCGGCTTGTCGGCGGCGTCCGGGTCGGAGGAGCACCCGGATATGGCCAGGGCCGCGGCCAGGGAGAGGGCGGCGGCGAGGGTGCGGGTGGTGGTGCGGGCGGTCACGGGTTCTCTCCCTTGATGATCTTCGGCAGGTCCTTGGTGTAGGTGTCGACGGTCGTGTTCTCGCCGTAGAGGAGGTAGCCCTCGTTCGACTTGGGGGAGAACGCGATGACCTGGGCGCCGTGCATGGAGACGACGCTGCCGTCGGCCTCCTTCTTGGCGGGGTCGATGCCGATGCCGAGTTGGCGCGCGGCGGCCTGGATGGTGGCGAAGTCCCCGGTCAGTCCGGTGAAGGACGGGTCCTGGGCCCTGAGCCACGCGCCGAGGGATTCGGGAGTGTCCCGTTCGGGGTCGGTGGTGACGAAGACGACCCGGAGGTTCTCCTGGTCGGCCTTCGGGAGCGCCTTCTTGGCGACGGCGATGTTGCTCATCGTCAGCGGGCACACGTCGGGGCAGTTGGTGTAGCCGAAGTAGATGAGGGTCGGCTTGCCCTGGGTCTGCTCACGCAGGTTCCACGGCTTGCCGCCGGTGTCCGTGAGGATGAGCTCCGGCTTGTCGAAGGGGCGGTCGAGGACCGTCGCGGCCCCGGCCTTGGACTGGCCGGTGATCTGCGTGACCCCGTCGGTCTTCGCGGGGGTCCCACCGCCGCAGGCGGTGAGGGTGAGGGCGGCCGCCGCCACGAGGGCGGCGACCGTCACACGTGTGGTGCGCATGGCGTGTTGTCCCTGGAATCGGGTGGGTCGCTGACGCGCCGCCGGACGAGGGGTCCGGCCGCGCGGATGCGGTGAAGTGTGGATACGCCCCTGGAGGGCGCCCGGTCAGGAGGCGCGGCGGCGCGAGGAGATGCCGAACGCGACACCGGCGAGGCCGACGACGATGCCGGCGACGCCGAGGGCGCGCGCGGTCGTGTCCGAGCCGCTTCCGCCGGCCGCCTCGGTGTGGCCGTCCTCGCCGGAGTGCGCGGCGTCGGCCGGCTTCTTGGCGTCGTCGTGGTGGGCGTCGGCGGCCTTGGCCGCGGTCAGCTTCAGGACGGGAGCCGGGGTCTGCGGCTCGGCCGCGCCCTCCTTGGGCTCCTCGATCCAGCGGACGACCTCGTTGTTGTCGTACGTCTGGATCGCCTTGAAGACCATCCGGTCGGCGTTCTCCGGCAGCTTGCCGACGGAGACGGGGAACTGCTGGAACTTGCCGGGCTCGATCTTGCCGCCGGTCCAGGTGACCTTGGTGACGGCCTCGTTGATCTGCTTGCCGTGCACGGTGAGCGGCTTGTCGAGCTTGGTCTTCTCGACCGTCACGGTCCAGCCCGGGACGTCCTGCGGCATGACGGACGTCAGGGGCTGGTCGGCCGGGAAGTTGACCTCCAGCTGCGTGGTCGAGGCGTTGTCGCGCTCGTTCGGCACCTTGAAGTTGAGGGTGGCGTAACCGCCCTTCACCGCTTCGCCGGGCTGGACGCCGACGTGCGCGAAGGCCGTACCGGACAGGGCGAGGACGGAGCCGGCGGCGAGGGCGGCGACGAGGGAGACGCGCGAGGTCTTCATGACGGAAACACTCCACAGGGGCAGGGAAACGGTGGCTGCGCACGCGGGTGCGTGCGGTTCCGCGGCACCGTCGCCCAGGTGCTCGTGCTCCGGGGGAGGGTGTCGCGTCAGGCTGCGAGGGCGAGGGCCATGGGCGGCCCGCGCCTGATCACCGTGTGCTGGAGTGCCTCCCGGCCCGTGGGCGCCGCGGGCTCGGAGGCCGTACGCGGGAGCCGCGGCCCGCCCGCGGGGGCGAGTGCGAGCCCGGCGCGGAGCGCCCGTACGAAGGCCAGCGCGGCGCGCAGCGGGCGCACCGGGCCGGCCTCGGTGGAGCTGCGGGACAGCTCGGCGAGCCGGAACAGGGCGGCGTCGCCGCGCCCGAGCAGCCAGGCCGCGGCGAACGCGGCCAGCAGGTGGCCGGCGAACATGCCGGGGCTGAGCAGGCCGGTGGCCGGTTCGGCGGCGGCCCCGGCCAGGTGGGCGTGGCCGGCGTGGGCCTGTGCCTCGGCCTGGACCGCGAGGGCGGCCGGGTCCAGCCCGGCGGCTTCCAGGATCCGTCGGGCGTCGGCCGGCCCGGGCGGGACGGAGCCGCCGCCGCACACCAGTTGCGCGGCGAGTTCCGAGAGCGAGGTGTCGGAGGCGCTGCGCGCCTCGGCGACGGCGGCGCGGTGCTGGGCGAGGCCGAACACCGCGTGCAGCCCCAGCTGGCCGGCGGCGAGCCCGGCGGTCAGGCCGGGCAGCGAGCGGCGTCGTCCCGCGAGCGGGGCGGCGACGGCGAACACGGCCAGGAAGGCGATGACCAGAGCCCACCAGGGCACGGTGGCGCAGGACCCCAGTGCGTGCCCGCCCGCGGACAGCACGACGCAGAGCGCGGTGAACACCGCGGCCCGGGTCAGCCGGAGGCCGACTCCGGCGGGCGTCGCTTGGGGATCAGTCATGGCCGGGTCATCATCGCACTGCGCCCGTACCGCGCATACGGCAGGTCCGGAAGGTCGCGAGTGCCCGCTCTGCGACCCGTTCATCTCATGCGTCCATCGCACTGCCATACACGTCGGTCCCGGCGTGCCGCATCGGCCGAATGAGGGCCGTACGGGCTGCCGGGTGCTTACGGTGCACCGGTGGCGGCAATAGGTAACCGTATGAGCATCTGGTGGTCTCTCCAGTTGAGGCGCGAAGCCGCGAGCGTGCCGCTCGCCAGGCGATTGCTGCTGAGGACGATGGAGACCGCGGGGGTGGATCCGGACATCTCCTTCGACCTGTCGGTGGCCCTGAGCGAGGCGTGCGCGAACGCGGTCGAGCACGGCGGGCCCGTGCCCGGCGCCGGCCGCGACGGGGGACCGGCGGCGGAGGCGTGCGGGGCCTACCGCGTCACGGCGTACCTGGACGGGGACTGCTGCCGCATCGAGGTGACGGATTCGGGCCCGGGATTCCCGGAGGCTCCGGGGCCCGTGGCCTTCCCGGGGGATCCGGGGCCGGCGCCGGCGGAGTGCGAGAGCGGCCGCGGCCTGTGGCTGATCGAGGAGCTCGCCGACCACGTCCGGTTCCGCAACCGGCCGGGCAGCGGTGCGGTGGTCAGCTTCGACAAGATCCTAAAGTGGCGCGAGGGCGCGGCCCTGCTCCAGGCGTCGTGATGCGCCGACGGGCGGGATCCCCGCACTGGTGTGCAAGGGGAGCCCGCCCGTCCAGGGCGTGGGGCGCGCCGGTCGTCAGCCCTTCAGGCCGGCCATCCAGGCCTCGACGTCGGCCGAGGCGCGGGGCAGGCCGGCCGACAGGTTCCGGTTGCCGTCCTCGGTGACCAGGATGTCGTCCTCGATGCGGACACCGATGCCGCGGTACTCCTCGGGCACGGTCAGGTCGTCGGCCTGGAAGTACAGACCGGGCTCGACGGTCAGGCACACGCCCGGCTCCAGCGTGCCGTCGACGTACGCCTCGGTGCGCGCGGCGGCGCAGTCGTGGACGTCCATGCCGAGCATGTGGCCGGTGCCGTGCAGGGTCCAGCGGCGCTGCAGGCCCAGTTCCAGGACGCGCTCGACCGGGCCCTCCAGCAGGCCCCACTCGACGAGCTTCTCGGCCAGCACGTGCTGGGCGGCGTCGTGGAAGTCGCGGAACTTCGCGCCCGGCTTGACCGCGGCGATGCCGGCCTCCTGGGCCTCGTACACCGCGTCGTAGACCTTGCGCTGGATGTCGGTGTACGTACCGCTGATCGGCAGCGTGCGGGTGACGTCGGCGGTGTAGAGGGAGTGGGTCTCCACACCGGCGTCGAGCAGGAGCAGGTCACCGGAGCGGACGGGGCCGTCGTTGCGGACCCAGTGCAGGGTGCAGGCGTGCGGGCCGGCGGCGCAGATGGAGCCGTAGCCGACGTCGTTGCCCTCGACCCGGGCGCGCAGGAAGAAGGTGCCCTCGATGTAGCGCTCGGAGGTGGCCTCGGCCTTGTCGAGGACCTTCACGACGTCCTCGAAGCCGCGGACGGTGGAGTCGACGGCCTTCTGCAGCTCGCCGATCTCGAACGCGTCCTTCACCACGCGGGCCTCGGACAGGTAGACCCGCAGTTCCCCGTCGCGCTCGGCGGTGACCTTGTCGGTCAGGGCCTTCTCGACGACGGAGTCGTGGCCGCGCACGACGCGCACCGGGCCGGTGGCCTCGGCAAGGGCGTCGGGGAGCTCGCGGACGTCCTTGACCGGGACGCCCAGGAGCTGCTCGGCCTCGGCGAGGGAGTGGCGGCGGCCGACCCACAGCTCACCCTGGCCGGAGAGCCAGAACTCGCCGTTCTCGCGGTTGGAGCGGGGCAGCAGGTACATGGTGGCCGTGTGGCCGTTCTCGCCCACCGGCTCCAGGACGAGGACGCCGTTCTCGGTCTGGTCGCCGGTGAGGTACGCGTACTCGGTCGCGGCGCGGAAGGGGTACTCGGTGTCGTTCGAGCGGGTCTTCAGACGGCCGGCGGGCACGACGAGGCGCTCGCCCGGGAAGCGCGCGGACAGCGCCTCGCGGCGGGCCGCGGTGTGCGCGGCCTGCGCGATGGGCTCCAGGCCGTGGAGCTCGGTGTCGGCCCAGCCGGTGCGCATGTTCTCGGCGAGTTCGTCGCTGACGCCCGGGTACAGACCGTTCTTGCGCTGCTTGTGCGTCTTCTTGGGCTGCTCTTCTTCCGGGGTCTCCGGGGTGAGCTCGTCAGCCACGTCTTCTCCTCAGCTACGACAGCTACGACAGGACCGGGTAGGGACCTCGTCCATCGTATGTGCGAGCGGAAGACGCCCGGGGACGGCTGTGATAAATCAGTCAAAACGGGCAGCGAGGAGGACCAGGTCCTCCGGAGCTGCGGCCGGGCCGCCCCATGCCGGGTCCCCCTCGGGCAGCACCGCGTGCAGCACGTGGTCGCAGAGCGCCGCCGGATCCTCGCGGACCCCGTGCGGGGCGCCGGCCGCGGCGGCGTGCAGTCTGGCGTAGGCCCGGTCCATCGGGTCGCCGGTGCGCCTCAGGAGCCCGTCCGTGTACAGCAGCACCGTTTCTCCTCGAGCGGGTTCGACCTCCACGCTGGGCGCCTCCCAGCAGGAGAGCATCCCGAGCGGCGCGGAGAGCGAGGTCTCCACGTACTCCGTGCGCCGCTCCCCGACGAGCAGCGGCGGGGCGTGCCCCGCCCCCGCCAGGATGATCTTGCGGCGGGCGGGCTCGCAGTAGGCGAAGAGAGCGGTCGCGCAGCGCGCCGGCTCGGTGAGCCGGAGCAGCAGTTCGAGGTCGGACAGGACCGCGACCGGGTCCTCGCCCTCCATCACGGCGTACGCCCGCAGCGAGGCCCGCAGCCGCCCCATGGCGGCGACGGCGCTGGGACCGCCCCCGGTGACGGAGCCGACGGCCAGTCCGAGGGCGCCCTCCGGCAGTGGGAGCGCGTCGTACCAGTCGCCACCGCCGTACGGCCCGGTGTGGTGGCGGGCGGCGAGTTGGACACCGGGGATCCGCGGGAGCCGGCTGGGCAGCAGCTCCTCGGCGATCGTGGCGAGGCGGCTGCGGGACCGTTCCACCTCGAGCATCCGGGCCAGGTGCTCGGCGGCGTGGCGGACGTAGAGGCCGACGATGTCGCGCTGGCGGTCGCTCGGCTCGGCCTGCTCGTCGTACAGCCAGACGGCCGCGCCGAGCCGGCCGGTCGCCTCGGCGGTCAGCGGCAGGGCGTAGCTGGCGGCGTAGCCGAGCCGGGCGGCGACCTCGCGGTGCCGGGGGTCGACCGGGGTCCCGTACCCGCCGATGCCGGGGGCGGCGTCGGGTTCCGGGAGCACCTCGGAGCCGCCGTGCGCGCCGGGGAGTCCGTCGAGGATGCGGCCGTACGAGGTCGCGGCGCGCGGGACGGTCTCGATGTGCCCGAGGTCGGCGCGGCCGAGGCCGAGGCCGGTGGTGCTCGTGGGGCCGCGTCCGTCGGAGGGCTCCAGGACGATCAGGCCGCGGCGGGCGCCGACGAGGGCGGCTCCGGCGCGCAGGAACTCCTGGAGGGAGGAGTCCAGATCGCTGGCGCGCGCGAGGCGTTCGGTGAGTTCGTGGAGGGTGGTCAGATCGGAGACCATGCCGGCGAGGCGGTCCTGGACCAGCGTGTTCGGGGCGGGGGCCGCGGCAGGCACGGAGGCGGCCAGGACGGGTGTGGGCGCTGCAGTCTGCGGGACCGCTGCAACTGCTGGATCGATTCCAGCCACTTTCGGTAGATGCGGCGCGCTCATGGCGTCCGCCTTTCCACCTGGTGCGATTCGCCATATAGCATCGCAAACCCCCAGATCGTGCTGCGCCGCCATCAATGAATCCACATCTACACGCACACGAGGATCGATGTCCAGCATTGTCCTGCTGAGAATCCTGGTGTCCGTGAGGCGGCAACTCACGGTCCAGTCAAGGCTAGAACTTGGCTGGAAAAAGTCGGAAGCGGACGGTTTTTGCGATCGACTGGGCGGGCGCCGGAGTGGCCTCGGGTACGTAGTCAGTGATGCCCGGGGGTGGTTGGCGCAGCCCGGCATCCGCCGGGAACCGCCCGGCAGGGGCCGTCGTCCTTAGCGGCGGCAGCCGGTCTCGGTACCGGCGCGGGTCGCGTTCCGCCCCGCCGGACATTTCATGGACCCGTAAGAAAACTGCACGAACCGTGTGAACCTGCTTCTGGCGGACAGTGACGCGAAACGTGTACGTGTGGTGAGGCACCGCTTACATGGTGTGATGTGGCCCTCGACGTTCAAGGAAAGGAACGAGCGCTCATGCGCGAGATCCTCGGAAGGCGTCTCCAGCGGCTCCGCAACCGTCTGAAAACCCTCCGGCCCGCCCCGGCCCAGAGCGGTGACCAGGCATTTCCCGACACGACGGCCCCCGAAACGGCGACCCCTGAAACGGCGACCCCCGAAACGGTGCTCCTCGGCGCGGTGACCCCTGACGCGACCCTCCCCGAGACGGCGCTCCCCGAGACGGCGCTGCGCGATGCGGCGCTGGCCTGCGCCGCCGGGCGGCGGTGGCCCGTCCTGCCCGGCGTCGGCCGCTGCGGATCCGGCGTCGCCGACCGCTGCGCCTGCCCCGACCCCGACTGCCCCGTACCCGGGGCGCACCCCTTCGACCCCGGACTGCTCGCGGCCACGACCGACCCCCGGATGGTGGCCTGGTGGTGGACCCGCCGGCCCACCGCCCCCGTCCTCCTCGCCACCGGCGGCTCCGCGCCGTGCGCGGTGAGCCTGCCCGCAGCCGCTGCCGCGCGGGCGGTCGTACGGCTGGAGGCGCAGGGCATGCGGCTCGGCCCGATCGTGGCCACTCCTACACGCTGGTCACTGCTGGTGGCGCCGTACTCGCTGGAACGGCTCGGGGAACTCCTCTACGCCAAGGACCACGTCCCCTCCGCACTGCGCTTCCACGGCGAGGGCGGATACCTGCTGCTCCCGCCTTCCCCCGCCTGCAGTGGCGGGCAGGTGCGGTGGGAGCGGGAGCCCGCGGACGGGGGGAGCCCGTGGCTGCCGGAGGTCGAGGCCGTCGTGGACGCGCTGGTCGAGGCGAGCAGCGGGGCCTCCGGGGGCGGCAGCCGGCTCGCGTACTGACGATCCCGGGCAGGCGCCGGCATCTCGGTGCCTGCCCTTCACCCCTACGCCTTCACCCGTACGCCTTCACTCGTACGGGTGCCCGTGCACCGAGTTTCCCTGGGAATTGGGCGCGGGGATCTCCGAGGCCCATTCCCGCGTCGCTATGTTCGCCGAATGAATCTCCGCTTGATCGGTATCGGCGCCGGTGTGCTGGTCATCTTGTCGCTCCCGCTGGCCGGAGCGATCGCCGGACCGGATTTCGCCGGTCAGGACGACGAAAAAGGCGGCGGGTTGCTCTCCGCCCTCGGCTTTGCCGATCCGTCGGACCCGTCCCGTGCGCCGGCACCGCCGGCCGCACCCGGACAGCAGAAGGGAGCCGCCGGGGCGGGAGCACCGGGCGGCCCGGCGGGCGCGGTGCCCGCCCGGAGCGGCTCGGCTCGGCCCGGCCCACCCGAGCAGCCCCGCACGGACTCCCGGTGCGGTCCCGAACTCTCCTCGGCCCAGGGGCTGGAAGCGCAGACCTGCGTCATGACCGCCGACGGGCAGACCTGGGGCAGGAGCTACTTCCACAACACCGGTGGCCGCGCACTGGACGCCGTATTGACGATGATGGGACCCGCCGGGCGGACGGTGCAGATCCACTGCGCGGTCGGAGCGGGGGACGAGCCCGGGCTGTGCGAGACGCCGCGGGAGGCCTCCGCCGGGGCGCGGGATGCCTACTCGGCCGTTGCGGAGTTTGCAGTTCCGGGCGATGAAGGGCGGCTGCTGCTGCGGTCCGGGAGCAACTCGGCGACAGCGGACGGGGGTTGAACCCCCAGAAATGGAAGGGCCCGGTCGCTGGCGACGGGGGATGCACCAGCGACCGGGCTACAAGAACGGTAACAAGAGATCGCCTGTTCGCAAATTCGATCTCTGATATTCAGACACCGATTTGCCGACGATTAGCGGGAGTTGTGACCGCGGTCACCGCTCCTGCGGGCGCCGGGGCGATCAGCTGAGCGTGATCTGGCGGTTGGTGAGCCCACCGCGGGCCCGGCGCTCCTCCGCGGTCAGCGGCGCGTCCGAGGCCAGCGCCGTGGCCAGGCGCTCCGCGAACTCGGCGGCAGGCTTCTCCACGTCGTCCGCGGTCATGCCGGTGGGCAGGTCCCAGACCGGGACCATCAGACCGTGCGCCCGGAAGGAGCCGACGAGCCGGGTGCCCTCGCCGAGCGAGGAGGTGCCGGCCGCGTGCAGCCGGGCCAGGGCGTCGAGCAGCTTCTCCTCGGGGTGCGGCATGACCCAGCGCAGGTGGTTCTTGTCCGGGGTCTCGCACCAGTAGGCCGCTTCGACGCTCGCCAGCTTGACCGTCGGGATGGCGGCGGCGTTGGCGCGCTCCAGCGAGGCGGCGATCTCCGGAGAGGCGTTCTGGGCGGTCTCCGCATCCGGAATCCAGAATTCGAAGCCACTGTGCACAACAGGCTCGAAAACGCCGTCGGTGTCCAGGAGGTCCTGAAGTCGCGGGCCCTCGGCGGGAACCCGGCGGCCCGGCACCGGGTTGCCCGGCTCCGTGGCGAGGGCGCGCTCCAGGGTGTCGGCCATGTCCCGGGCGAGGTCGCCGGTGGTCGAGTCGTTCTGCAGGGCGAGCAGGACCGAGCCGTCCTCGCGGCGCAGGGCCGGCCAGGCCATGGGGAGCACAGTCACCAGGGTGACGGAGGGGACGCCCTCGGGCAGGCCGCCCTTGAGCGACAGCGGGATGGTGGCGGCGGGCACGAGCTCGCGCAGCGCCACCCAGTCGCATTCGCCGGGCAGGCCCTCGAAGGGGCGCTGCACGTGCGCGGTCGCGGCGTGTGCGGCGGCCGCCCCGTGGCAGGCCTTGTAGCGGCGCCCGGACCCGCAGGGGCACGGCTCGCGCGCGCCCACCACCGGGATCTCCCCGTTCTGGAGCTGCGGCTTTGCAGTCTTGGCTGCGGGGCGCTTCTTGGCCATCGTGGGTGTCTCCCGGTTGCGGCGGTACGGCTGTTGCGTTTGGCGTGAGCCTAGCCGTTCCGACCGCCGCAACCGGTGGGGTGCGGCCGGGAGCACGGTCGGCGTGCGCTCCCGGTCGGCCGCTGGTCTGCCGCTCGTACGGCCGCTGTGCTGATGGCCGTTGATGCGGGTGATGCTGTCGGGGATCCGGTCGCGGATCCGGTTCCGGATCCGGTCAGGAGTCCGTTCGGTGATCCGTTCGGTGATCCCGTTCGGTGATCTGGTCAGGGGGCCAGATCGTCGAAGGCGGTGCTGAAGTCGAGGACCGGGGGCGCAACGCGCGTAGCAAAATCGGCGTGACGGGGTCCGCACGCGACGATCACCCAGACGGTGACCTCACCTGCCGCTCCGTCCCGGACTCCCCAGTCCTGCGCGAGGGCGCTGATGATGTTCAGCCCCCGGCCGCCGTGCGCGGTGACCGAAGGCGTGGCCGGAAGCGGACGCGTGGGACCGCCCCCGTCCGTCACCTCGACCGTCAGCCGCCCCGCGGTGTCGATGCGCCACGCGGCGCGTATCTCCCCGTCGCCGATCTCCCCCGCGCCCAGCGGTCTGCCGTGCCGGCAGGCGTTGCTGAGCAGTTCGGAAAGGATCAGTACGGCGTCGTCCACGACGGTTTCGGACACCCCGCTGAGGCGCAACTGTTCGCGCATCCGGTGTCTCGCCTCGCCTACGCCCGCAGGACCATGGCGTACGTCCATGCACGACGACGTGGGCACTTCCTGTGCCACCACCAACGCCACCCCCGGAACCTCCTTAGTCCCACGCCATGGTCTGAATGCCCCAATGGCCTGGACCGGAAACCGACCGGGCGGAGCCCTCTGACGCATTCATGACCACCGGTTGCGGAGCGGATGCGCCGGGGCACACCCCGTCACCGAAGGGGTTCGAGGGGTGGGTGGGCAAAACGGGACGTCAGCGGCCCAGCTGTGACAGAACCTGTCGCGGTCTGTTCGTGATGATCGCTTCCACGCCCAGATCAGCGCAGAGCTGAACGTCCTCGGGCTCGTTCACGGTCCACACATGTACAGAATGGCCCGCGTCCTGAAGCCTGCGGATGTAGCCGGGGTTGTTGCGCGCGATCCGCATGCCCGGTCCGGCGATCTGCACGCCGGCGGGGAGCCGTCCGTCCCGCATCCGCGGGGAGACGAACTGCATCAGGTAGACGGTCGGGATCGTCGGTGCGGCGGCGCGCACCCGGTGCAGGGAGCGGGCGGAGAAGCTCATGACGCGGACCGGGTGCGGGCCCCCGGCGGGCGGGGCGTCCAAACCGAACCGTTTGAGGAGGAAGAGGAGGCGCTCCTCCACCTGTCCGGCCCAGCGGGTCGGGTGCTTCGTCTCGATCGCGAGCGGTATGGGGCGTCCGGCGTCGGAGACCAGTTCCAGCAGCCGCTCCAGGGTGAGGACCGAGGTCCGCTCGGGGTCGGCGTCCCAGTCGGGGGACTCCTCGCGGTCCTTCCAGGAGCCGAAATCGAGGGCGGCGAGATCGGCCAGTTCCAGGGCGGACACGGCGCCGCGGCCGTTGGAGGTTCGGTTGACCCGGCGGTCGTGGACCAGCACGAGGTGCCCGTCGGCGGTGAGCCGGACGTCGCACTCCAGGGCGTCCGCGCCGTCCTCGATGGCCCTGCGGTAGGCGGCCAGCGTGTGTTCGGGGGCGTCCTCCGAGGCGCCGCGGTGGGCGACGACCTGGATGAGGGGCGGCGTTGCGTGCGTCACCGGGTCATGGTGCCACCGAGGGGGCTCCGGATGGAGGCCTTCGACCCCTAGGTGTGACCGAAATGCCAGATATAAAGGATGGGGGAGACGCACAGGTCCGGCTTACAGTGCTCTGACGGGTGATAGGGAACGCTTTTCCCAGGAACTTGTACGGCACGTCGAACGTTCAGTCGGGCCGAAACGCCAAATGTGTGAAGCCGTGTGTGACGAGGAGAGAGCGCTGTGAGCACCGATAACGAGGGAACCGCGGCCCCGACGCCCCCCGCGGCCCCTTCGGCACGCCCGCCGGCCGCTCCCGCTCCGGAGCAGCCGGCGGCCGCGCCCGCTCCGGCCCCGGCCCCCGCTCCGGCTCCGACCGGGGCCTCCGCCGACGAGGCTCCGACGGCCGTCGTCCCTCCGGTCCCGGCGTCCGCCCCGGCGGCTTCGGAGCAGGCGCCTGCGGCCGCGGTGCCCGGCGCCGCCCCTGCCGAGCCCGTGACCCAGCAGCTCCCGCCGGCGCCCGCGCCCGGCACCGAGCCCACCCAGCAGATGCCGCCCGCCCCGCACCAGGCTCCGGTCCCGGCGTACGCGCAGCCTGCCGCTCCGCACACCGCGTACGGCGCCGAGGGCTGGCCTCCCGCGCCGCCGGCGGTCCCGGTGTACGCGGGCGGCGGCGGCCACGGCCCCGGTACCGGCTGGGGCGCCCCCCTGGCCGACGGTGTCCCCCCGGCCAAGCCGAAGGGGCGGGGCGGCCTGATCGCCGCGGTGCTCGTGGCGGCCCTGCTCGCGGGCGGCGTCGGCGGTGGGCTGGGCTACTGGGCGGCGGAGCGCAAGGGCGACGGCTTCGGCTCGACGACGATCACCGCCGGCAACACCCCGAAGGACCTCAAGCGCGAGCCCGGCTCCGTCGCGGGCCTTGCCGCCGGAGCGCTGCCCAGCGTCGTCACCATCCAGGCCTCCACCGGCGACGGGGAGGGCGGCACCGGCACCGGCTTCGTCTACGACCAGCAGGGCCACATCCTCACCAACAACCACGTGGTGGCCTCCGCGGCGAACGGCGGCAAGCTCTCCGCGACCTTCTCCGACGGCAGGAAGTACGACGCCGAGGTCGTGGGCCGGGCCCAGGGCTACGACGTGGCAGTGATCAAGCTGAAGAACCCGCCGTCCGGTCTCAAGCCGCTCCCGCTCGGCGACTCCGACAAGGTCGCGGTCGGAGACCCGACCATCGCGATCGGCGCCCCCTTCGGCCTGTCCAACACGGTCACCACCGGCATCGTCAGTGCCAAGGACCGCCCGGTGGCCTCCGGCGACGGCTCCGGCAGCAAGAACTCGTACATGAGCGCCCTGCAGACGGACGCCTCGATCAACCCCGGCAACTCCGGCGGTCCGCTGCTGGACGGCCGTGGCGCGGTCATCGGCATCAACTCCGCCATCCAGTCCGCCGGCGGTGGCGGCTTCAGCGGCGGCCAGGCCGGTTCGATCGGCCTCGGCTTCGCCATTCCGGTCAACCAGGCCAAGAACGTCGCCGAGTCGCTGATCAAGACCGGCAAGCCGGTCTACCCGGTCATCTCCGTCTCCGTGGACCTCCAGTCCAAGACCGACGGCGCCAAGATCTCCGAGCAGGGCGCGCCCGCCAACGAGCTGGTCGACCCGAACGGCCCCGCGGGCAAGGCCGGCCTCAAGCCGGGTGACGTCATCACCCGCTTCGGCGACCGGCCGATCGACAGCGGCCCGACCCTCATCAGCGAGATCTGGACGCACAAGCCGGGCGACGTGGTGAAGCTGACGTACCTGCGCGACGGCAAGCCGACCACCGTGGACATCACGCTCGGTTCGCGCGTCGGCGACAAGTAGCGGCGGGCGGCCACGGCCGGCAGCCGGCCGGAACCCGTGGCCGGATGGCGAGGGGCCGTGGGCGGGATTACGCCTACGGCCCCTCCCAACGTCCGCTTATGCTTCCGGTGTGTTCGATTCGCGGCACATACGTACGTTCCACGAAGTCGTGGCCTCTGGTTCCTACTCGGCGGCCGCGCGCGCCCTCGGGTACACGCAGCCCGCGATCACCCAGCAGATGAAGGCGCTCGAACGCTCCGTCGGAACCCCGCTGTTCACCCGCGTCGGCCGCCGGATGCAGCTCACCGAGGCGGGGAAGTCCCTGGCCCGGCACGCGGAGTCCATCCTCGGCAGCCTCTGCGCCGCCGAGGCCCAGATGAAGGCGCACGCCCGCCTGCGTACCGGCCGGGTACGCCTGTGCGGCTTCCCCAGCGCCAACGCCACCCTCGTTCCCGAGGCCCTCAGCAACCTCGCCAAGGACCACCCCGGCATCCAGGTCGAGCTGCTGGACGGGGAGCCGCCGGAGTCGCTGCTCCGGCTGGAGCGCGGGGAGTGTGACATCACCCTGGCTTTCACCTACCCCGGGCTGCACGAGGAGGTTCCCGAGGAGGTCGTCGAGGTCAGGCTGCTGGAGGACCAGCTCACCGTCCTGCTCCCGACCGGGCACCAGCTGGCGCGGCGGCGGGCCGTGCACCTGGCCGACCTCGCGGAGGAGCGGTGGATCGCGGGCTGCCCGCGCTGTCGGGCCAACCTGCTGCACGAGTGCGCCGAGCTGGGCTTCGTCCCCGACATCCGGTTCGCCTCGGACGACAACCTGGTGGTGCAGAGCATGGTGGGGCAGGGGCTCGGCGTGGCGATGATGCCCGCGCTGGTCCTGCCGTCGCTCTCCCTGAGCCGGGTCTGCGGGCGGCCGCTCCAGCCGGACGCCCGTCGGCACATCTCCGCGTACGTGTACCGCGACCATCTGCGGATACCGGCGACGGCCGTGGTCCTGGAGGCGCTCAAGCAGGTGGCCTCGAACCGGGTCGGGTGCTGACCCCTTTGATCTCTCCCCGGGCAACCCATAAGCGGTTCTTGGGATTTCAGGTGAAAACTGTCGTTGGACGTGATGGGTGAGCTGCTCGACGCTGCCCCTATGACCACCACGACGCCGGCCCGCACCACCACGAGGATGGCCGCCCTCGTCCAGGAGATCCGCACGGTCGTGGACCGGGGACTGGCCCCGGACCTGACCGCCTACCTCGTCGGCGAGCGACTCGCCCCGCACCTGGGCGCGCCCGACCTGCTGATGCCCGAGCAGTGCGAGGGCAGCCCCGAGCGGTACCGGCAGCACGTCCTGCACGCCGAGCCGGACGGCAGCTTCTCCGTGGTGGCGCTGGTGTGGCTGCCCGGTCAGGAGACGGCCATCCACGACCACGTCTCGTGGTGCGTGGCGGGGGTGCACCAGGGCGAGGAGAGCGAGCTCCGTTACCGGCTCGCGCCCGCCACCCCGACCTCGGGCGCCCGGCTGGTGGCCACCGAGGCCGTGGTCAACGGCGTCGGCGACGTCTGCGGTTTCGCTCCGCCCGGCGACATCCACAAGGTGCGCAACTCCTGTGCCACCAAGGCGATATCGATCCACATCTACGGAGCCGATGTCGTCCGCCTGGGCAGCAGCGTGCGCCGCGTCTACACGCTCCCCTCCGACTGATGGCGCTGCTCAACCGCCCGGTACGCGCGGCGGGCAGCGGCAGCAGCGGTGACGGCAGCGGCGGCGCGCCGACGGGCCGTGTTTCACGTGAAACATCCTCGTCCTGGCCGGGATTGGGGCTGGCGGCCGCCGGCGTCGCCGTGGCGTGGGGCGTGCACCGGCTGGTGCCGGGGATCCCGATGCTCACGGCGTCGGTGGTGCTCGGCATCGCCGGGGCCCACCTTCCCGGCCTGCGGGGTGTCGTACGCGGAGTCGCCCGTCCCGGCTTGTCGCTGGCCGGCCGGCGGCTGATGCGGATCGGCATCGTCCTGCTCGGCCTCGGCCTGGGGCTGGACCAGGTGCTCGGTCTGGGCTGGGCCACCGTGGCCATGGTGGCGGGCGTGGTGGCGGCCACCTTCTTCGGCACGCTCTGGCTGGGCCGGCGGCTCGGGTTGCCGGGCGACCAGCCGCTGCTCATCGCCACCGGCTATTCGATCTGCGGTGCCTCGGCGATCGGCGCGGTGAGCCAGGTGTCCGGCAGCGACGAGGAGGACGTGGCCGCCTCGGCCGCACTGGTGACCCTGTGCGGCACGCTGGCCATCGCCGTGCTCCCGCTGCTCCAGGACCCGCTCGGGCTCTCCGACGTGGCCTTCGGGCGGTGGGTCGGCGCGAGCGTCCACGATGTCGGTCAGGTGGTGGCCACCGCCCAGACCGCCGGTCCCGGCGCGCTCGGGGAAGCGGTCGTGGTGAAGCTGATGCGTGTCGCGCTGCTGGCTCCGCTGGTGGCGGCAGTGGCCTTCACGCTGCGGGCTCGCCGCCGGGGCGAGCGGACGTCCTCAGGGCGCCGCCCGGCTCCTGTGCCGCTCTTCGTGGCCGGCTTCCTCGCGGCGGCCGCCCTGCGTGCCACCGGTGTGCTGCCGGAGACGGCCCTGGAGTGGGCGCACACCGTGCAGGAACTGCTGCTTGCCGCGGCCCTGTTCGGACTCGGCAGTGCGGTGGACCTCCGCTCCATGGCCCGGACCGGCGGCCGGGCAGCCCTGTTGGGGCTCGGTGCGTGGGTGGTGGTGGCCGGGGTCTCGTACGCGGGCGTGCTGGTGACCGTATGAGGGAAGGAATGGTGAGGGGCGGGAGGAGCGGACGGACGGCCTCACGGGCGGGAGTTGGCCATTTCGTGGCCTGAACCGAACGAACGTTCCGGCCGTCTCCTGACATCTCGTGCCGCACGTGCGACCCTGCGGCCGATCCGCACCGACAGCTCTTCACCCCCACCCTGTCCGGTTCGACGGGACCGGGCACGGCAGAAGGAGTCATGCGTGAATCGTCATCGCACGGCTGCATCGGTCCTCCTCGCGGCGGGCGCCCTGATAACGGGCGCGCTGACGGCGGCCACCCCCTCGGCCGCCACGGAATCCCCGGCCTCGTTCCGCCAGCAGCACACCCCGGGCTTCTGGACCGCCGAGCGGATGCGCAGCGCCGTCCCGCTGGACGTGTCGGGGGCGCCGGCGACCGGCCGGGCGCCGGTCACGAGCGCCGACCGGCCCACGCTGATCGCTCCGACGCCCGCCTCCGCACCCGCAGACGCGGCCGCCTCCGCCGCGGTGTCCCCGACGGCCTTCCCGCAGGCCGGCGGTGCCTGGACGGGTGCCGGGGCGGTGGTGAAGACCTCCGGCCGCGTCTTCTTCACCTTCGGCGGTCGGACCGCCTCCTGCTCCGGTGACTCCATCACCAGCGCCAACGGCAGCACCGTGATCACCGCTGGCCACTGCGTGAAGTACCAGGGCGCCTGGCACACCAACTGGGTCTTCGTCCCGGCGTACGACAACGGCAACGCGCCCTACGGCCAGTGGCCGGCCACCAAGACCTTCGCGACCGACCAGTGGGCCGCCAGCGAGGACATGAACATGGACGTCGGCCTCGCGGTCGTCGCCCCGCAGAACGGCCAGAAGCTCAGCCAGGTCGTCGGTGCCCAGGGCATCCTCTTCAACGGCGGCTACAACAAGCGGATGTACTCCTTCGGCTTCCCGGCCGCGTCCCCGTACGACGGCACCAAGCTGGTCTACTGCAGCGGCAACAGCAGCAAGGACTTCCTGCTGACCAAGGACCACAGCCTGGCCTGCAACATGACCGGCGGCTCCAGCGGCGGCCCCTGGTTCCAGGACTTCAACGAGACCACGGGGCTGGGCACCCAGGTCTCGGTGAACAGCTTCGGCTACACCTTCCTGCCGAACTGGATGTTCGGGCCGTACTTCGGCAACGAAGCGAAGGCCGCCTACGACAAGGCCCAGAATTCCTGACGCCACCGCCTCCCACCTCCCGGTACTCTGTACCGGCCAGGTGGGTTGCCCGAGCGGCCTAAGGGAACGGTCTTGAAAACCGTCGTGGCGCGAGTCACCGTGGGTTCAAATCCCACACCCACCGCACCAGGTCAGACAACGCGCTGATCAGAAGGGGTGCCCCGGATCCGGGGCACCCCTTTTCCGTTGGGCCCTCCGGGTGGTGTTTGTCGGACGATCGGCGCGGGTGATGGGGGCCGTACTGTTGCGGACGCATCATGACGAATGTATGCAGATCGGCCCGTCGGAACAGTGCGAAGCGAGGCACCTCGTCATGGCTCAGCGCATCACCCTCAGCTCGGTCCGGACCGCTGTCCTCGGCGTGCTCGCGGCACTGTTCGCCGTCCTCGGGCTGCGTCGCAGGGACGCCGCACCAGCCGTCGCCGTCGGGGATGCGTCCTCGTGGTGCGCGCCGGCTCGCAGCTCCGTCGAGGTGTGCCGGCAGCCGGCCGCGGTGCCGGGCGGTCGGCGGGCGGTGGTGCGGGGTGGGGCAATGCCGCCGACCATCAAGCAGCGGATCCGCGCCGAGGCGCACGGAAAGAACCCGTCCGCCCGTAGTTCGGCCACCGCCACTGCCGCCCCCGTCACGGGAGCCGGTTCGGGTGCGGGTGTCTGCGCCAGGGCTGCTGTTCGGGTCGGTTCCACCGCGGCCCGCTCCCTGCGGGATTCCGTTGCCGAGGACGACGCCCGGCTCCGTTTCGCACTCGCCGCCTAGCGCACGGGCCGCGCAGGCGGACGGGAGTGCTCCGGGCGCGTCGTATCGTGCGCTGCGCTGCGCGGCACGGGGCGGACGCGGTGAGCGCGAGGGTGCACGGAAGGGCGCGCAGGGGGCGTGAGGCTTGGGATCGCAGGGCCGCAGGGTCGGGAGACGGTGGGGTTCCCGGACGGAGCGGCCCCTTTCGGCATGCCCGGGACGCCCGGATCCGAGGGAACGATTCTGCTCTGCCGCGGTCCGGGGTGTGGCCGCCGTTGCCCGGCTGACCTGGGACGTTGTGGTGCGAAGGAGGTTTATCCGCTGGTGCTCATGCCTGCGGGGGAATCGTGCGGCCGGGAGTGGTTCACCGCGGATCCCGTGGGCAACTCTGGTCCCGCGACGTCATCACCACGCACCACGCCCGGAGGCGGTCGGCCAACTGCCCCGGTGCACGTCCGACTTCGGTTCCAGGGGGAATCACGAACATGGCAAGCATCCGTACCGCCCGCGTCCTCGCCGCCGTCGCCTCGCTGCCGCTGGCCGCCGTGCTCTGTGGAGGGGCGGCGTCGGCCGACAACGGCTCCTTCGCGAACGACGGATCGAACGCGAGCGTCGCGAGCATCGTCGGCAGCGGTGTGGGCGGGAGCAACCTCGGCAACTCGTCCACGACCCAGCAGGTCGCCAGCGGCTCCGGCGCCTCCAACCAGAGCAACTCCGCGCAGGTCAACGGTTCGACCCTGGCCGGAATCCAGCAGGCCAACTCGAACGTGGCGGTCCACTTCCTCCCCATGTGGTAGCCGCCGCGGAGCCCCGCTCCGCGCACCGAGGGCGGGGGGGGGGGGGGGGGGGGGGGGGGGGGGGGGGGGGGGGGGGGGGGGGGGGGGGGGGGGGGGGGGGGGGGGGGGGGGGCGGGCGGGGCGGGAAGGCGTAATCA